>NZ_AZRJ01000001.1:0-113727 GCF_002895495.1 Petrotoga sp. HWHPT.55.6.3
GAAACATTTCTAAAACACTGCAAAACAAATCATTTTGCATAAATCAGCAAAAGGGCTTCGCCCTGTGACCCTTTTAAGATCAAAATCTTACTTATAAAAACTTGGTTAATAATCCTTTTGCCTAGCTTCCCAACCGTTAATTATCTGAAAAGTATACTAACAGATAAATTTTTTCTTATTCTGACTATCGCTTCTCCCAAAAGTTCAGAGGATTTAAGTTCCACAAATTTGTCAGGCAATTCTTTATGATATATTGTATCTGTAACAATTATTTTATCAATACTTGAATTTTGCAATTTTTCAATAGCATTGAGTGAGAATATACCATGTGTGGCTGCGGCAATAATCTTTTTTGCACCTTTATTATGTAGAGTTTCAGCAGCAGCTACAAGGGATCCACCGGTATCTATTATATCATCAAATATTATACAATTGGACCCTTCTACTTCTCCTATTACGTTGATTACTTCTGCAACGTTATCTTTCGGCCTCCTTTTGTCTAGAATGGCTAGAGAACAACCTAGTTTTTGGGCAAACTTTCTAGCTCTTTTTACCCCACCAACATCTGGGGAAACTACCACGGTTTCGTTTTGTGTCAATTTCATTTCTTCTAAAAAATATCTTGAGAAAATAGGAAAGCTCCAAAGGTTATCAACTGGTATATCAAAGAACCCTTGGATTTGCTCGGCATGAAGATCTATTGTCACTACCCTTGTCGCTCCCGCGGTTGTAATTAAGTTAGCGACAAGCTTTGCAGTGATTGGATCCCTACCCCTTGCTTTTCTATCTTGACGAGCATACCCAAAGTATGGAATTATAGCAGATATAGATGCAGCTGAAGCCCTTCTTAAGGCATCTATCATTATCAATAACTCCATGATATTATTATTGACGGGAGGAGCTATGGATTGAATTATGTATACGTCGAATCCTCTGACTGTTTCGTTAATTTTTACGTTTACTTCACCATCTGCAAAAGTTGATACCTCACAGTCCCCCAATCTTGTACCCATGTATTCTACGATTTTTTTTGCCAAAGGAGGGTTAGAATTTCCTGCAAATACCTTGAATTGATTCTCGTTAGTTGGCATCTTTATACTCCCTTCTCAACATTTTCTGAATTCCTTTTTAACACCCAATTTTCTTTGTTTATTTGATGTGATCTTGCTAAAGCTAAAGCATTATCTGGCACATCTTTTGTTATTACAGAACCCGCTCCAATAAGAGAATTTTTACCAACATTAACAGGTGCAACTAAAGAGGTGTTACTTCCAATGAAGGCTCCATCATCTATAAAGGTCTTGTTCTTTTTCTTACCATCATAGTTACATGTTATAGTTCCTGCACCAACATTTACATCTTTTCCAACATAAGTGTCGCCCAAATAAGTTAAATGTTGTGCTTTGCTGTTGCAGGATATCTTCGTTTTCTTAGTTTCAACAAAATTGCCTATTTTAACGTTTTCTTGTAATTCTGTTCCTTCTCTCAGCCTTGAAAAAGGACCTATTGAAACATTTTTTTGTATTCTACTTAATTCGCATTCTGATCGAATTATTTTCACCTTATCTTCTATGATACAATCTTTGATCCTCGTTAGTGGACCTATTTCACAATCTTCGCCAATGGTCGTTTTTCCATATATAAATGTTTGAGGATAAATTATTGTATCAGGGCCAATACTTACATCGGCGGAGATGTATGTGGAATCTGGATCCTGTATTGTAACTCCATTTAACATGTGTTTCTTTAAAATTTCTTTTCTTATCTTTTTTTCAGCCTCTGCTAACTGTATCCTATCGTTTATGCCCATAACTTCTATTTCATTTTCTAATTCTACCACACCAACTTTTTCCATATGCTCAAAAACATCGGTCAAATAATATTCTCCTTGGGCATTTTGTGGGGTGATATGGTGTAAGGCTTTTTTTAATTGTTCTCCTTTGTAAACAGCAATACCTGTATAAACTTCTTTTATTTGCTTTTCAGAAGGATTAGCATCCTTCTCTTCTACTATTTTAACAAATTTATCTTCGTTTTTTATTATGCGTCCATAACCAGTTGGATCCTCTAGTCTTACTGATAGAATAGTCGAACTGTTATCATCTTTTAGATGTTTTTCAACGAGAGTATTCAGGGTATGGTAAGAAATAAAAGGCACGTCGCCGTAAAGTATCAAGATATCGTTATCATCGAGAAATTGTTCAGCACAGAGAACAGCGTGACCCGTTCCCAATCTTTCTTTTTGCTCAAAAATTTTAACATTTTCATCCAACAATTCTTTTACTAGATCTTTACCATTTCCTAGAACTATCCCGATTTCGTCGGTTATCTCTTTTGCAACATCGATAACCCAATTTATCATTGGTTTATCGAGAATTTTATGTGCAACTTTTGGGATCTTTGATTTCATTCGTTTTCCTTGCCCAGCGGCAAGTATTAATACTTTTATATCTACCTCCTCCTTTCATAATTGGACATTGAGGGGTACCCCCCCTCAAACTCCCCAAAAACAAAAATCTCTTTTTTAAAAGATCTTTTTTGCACAGCTCTGGAAACAAAAGCTTCTTTGCATAAATCAGCAAAAAATCATTTAAAAACATTGTTTGCGTGGTACATCGTTTGCTACGCAAACGAGATTTTGGAAAACATTTCTAAAGCATTGCAAAACAAAACATTTTGCACAGATCAGCAAAAGGCGTTTTGCATAAGGCTGCAAAATGCTTCGCAAATGAGAATTAGGATATTACTTCAAAAGCACCATGAAAAAACTTTTTGCACAAGGCAGCAAAAAATACCTACAGCCTTGTAAGACATTCTTTAATGATCTCTTCTGTTTTCAGTTCTTCTAAGTCAAGTTGGCCTATGACCTTCATAATTTCATATCTTTGAAATCCAAGAGTTTCTAAAGCTTCTATAGCTTCTTTTACGTTATTATTTCCATACGATTGAGTGCCAGCCCCAGCTGAATAGACCCTGAAAGAATCGGAAAGTTCAGATATTAGTCTTTCTGCTGTTTTCTTACCTATGCCAGGTAAGCTTGAAAGAAGAGCAGTGTCCTGTGAGTTTATCATCTGTATAAATTCTTCTGCATCCGTTTTTCTAAGGATTTTTGATGCAATTCTTGGTCCGATTTTTGAAACTTTCTTTAAGCTTTCAAAAACATCTCTTTCTATTTTATCTTTAAAAATATAAAGTGATGTGTTCCATTCGCTTATTTCTAGGGAAGCGAAGAATTCGTGTTGGTCACCTTTTTTAAAGTATCTTATAACGTTCAACGAAGGATAAGCTTCCAAAGTTAAAGCTCCAATTTTAATTAGAACTTTTTCGTCCTCAAAATCTTCAATTGTTGCGTTAATTTTTCTTATCATATTATATACCTCAATAAAAGATATCTACAATGCCACTAGATTAGTGGACATTAATTCTTTCATTTTTCCAAGTAGATACAAAGAACCCGTGACAAAATAAATATCGCTTTTTTCTGATAAAAGTTTATTGAAGCCTTCTGAAGGGTCTTTTATAAACTCAACATTTTTAGTATGCTTTTTAAATTCTTCATATATTAATTCAGGATGTCTTCCCCTTTCAGAAGGAACTGATGTTACAATAATTTTATCAAATACCGAAGCAAAAATTTGAGACATTTTTTCGTAGTCTTTATCGTCCAATATCCCAATCAGGGCAATTTTTTTCTGAGTAGGAAAGTAAAGATTGACACTTTTTTCTAATTGCTGGGCAGCGGCAAAATTGTGTGCACCGTCGAAAACTATCTTTTTACCGTTTATTTCTGTGTACTCAAACCTTCCTTCCCAAAAGAATTTTTCCATGGCTTCTCGGACTTTTTCGATAGACAAAGTTTTCCCGAATTTTTGCATGAACGCCTCTGTTGCTGCCAAAGATGTTGTAACATTTTCCATCTGAAATGACCCGTTTGCACCAAAAATCAGATCTTTAATTTCATAATTGAGTCCATGATAATCTAACATATTATTGTTAATAAAATATCTATGGTTGATAGAATAAAAATCTTTCCCATGTTCATAAATCTTTTCTGCATTGACTTCTTTAGCTTTATTTAGGATAACTTTTTTAGGGCTTTCGTCTATATTTCCCAATACCAAAAAATTGTTTTTCTTTATGATACCGGCTTTTTCGTAAGCTATAGCTTCAAGAGTATCGCCTAAAGTTTTGGTATGGTCTTTAGATATAGAGGTTATGACTGAAACGTCGGAATTAATAATATTAGTAGCATCCAATCTTCCACCTAACCCTACTTCAAAAACGCCTACATCAACTTTTTGCTTTTCAAAATACTTAAAAGCCATAGCTGTTGTGATTTCAAAGAATGACGGGGCATATTCTTCACCTTTCAGATCCATTGTTTTTACTTCTTCTTCAATTTCATTATATATTTCCACAAATTCTTTTTCAGAAATGTTTTCTCCATTTACTTTTATTCTCTCTGTTAATGAAACCAAATGTGGGGATATAAAAGTCCCAACTTTCATTCCATTTAACCTTAAAATCCGTGAAATCGCACTGGTAACACTTCCTTTTCCATTGGTACCTGTAATGTGTATACTTTTGAACGTATTCTGTGGACTTCCAATGCGTTTACTTAATTCATCTATCCTTTCTAGACCCAACTTTACTTTGAAATTTGCTGCTCCTCTTTGATAAAGATAGTCAACTAAATTGGTAAATTCCATCTAACTAAGCTCCTTTAAGAGTGCTTGTAATTTTTGATATTTTTTCTCACTTTCCTTCAAATCTTCTTTAGTTTTTTCTACTACATCTGGATCGGCCTTTTCAACAAAATTTTTATTCGATAATTTTTTATTATACAGTTCTATATCTTTTGATAGCTTTTCCAATTTTTTTGTTAATCTTTGTTTTTCTGTATCAACGTCTATATATTCGCCTAAAGGTATGTAAACTTCTACACTTTCATCTACATAAGCAGTGGCAGATTTTGCCGGTTTCACTTCGGTTTGAGTTATACCTTTCAAAAAAGCTAAATGTTCAATTAGTTTTATGTTTTCTTCTATAAAATCGTCATTTTTTGCTACAATTTTGTATTTCACTTCAACCTCTTGTGTTTGGGGTATGTCCATTTCGGCTTTAACGTTCCTTATACCACTTACTAACTCCATAACCTTTGAAAATACTTTTTCAGCTTCAGGATAAATATTATTCTCGTTATACTCTGGCCATTTGGCGCTTATCAGTAACTCAGAATCTTTTTCAATAGGCAATTTTTGCCATAGTTCTTCTGATATATAAGGCATAAAAGGATGTAATAAGCGTAATGAAGAATCAAAGACTTGCAAGATAACGTTTTGTACTATCAATTTATCGTTACCACTCGAATTTAACCTATTTTTTGAGGCTTCTATATACCAATCACATAATTCATTCCAGAAAAAATCGTACAGTTTTCTTGCAGCTTGATCGTAGTTGTAACCTTCTAAATCTTTCGAGATTTCTAGTATTGTAGAATTCAATCTACTTAAAATCCATTTGTCCTCGATTTTCAAATCTTCTTCTTTAAGTTCGATTTTCTCGTGGTCTTCCATGTTTAAAAGTACAAATCTAGTAGCGTTCCATATTTTATTTGCAAACTTTCTGTAGGCATCAAATGAACCAACATCCAATTTAATATCTCTTCCTTGAGCAGCTAAAACCGCTAAAGTAAATCTAACCGGATCCGTCCCGTATTCGTTAATTACTTCTAAGGGATCTACACCGTTGCCCAACGATTTAGACATCTTTCTTCCATATTTGTCCCTTACTAGTTGGTGCAGGTACACATCATGAAAGGGCTTCTCGCCCATGAACTTTTCCCCCATCATTATCATTCTTGCAACCCAAAAAAAGATTATGTCAAATCCAGTAACTAACAAATCGGTTGGATAAAACCTTTTAAGATCTTCCGTTTCTTCAGGCCACCCTAGTGTAGAAAAGGGCCAAAGAGCAGAAGAAAACCAGGTATCAAGTACATCCTCATCTTGTTTTAAATCCGTGGATCCGCATTTTTCACACTTTTTAACGTCTTCCACGGATACGTTGACATGTCCACAATTTTGGCAATACCAAACGGGGATTCTATGACCCCACCATAGTTGTCTTGATATACACCAATCCCTTATTTCATACATCCAGTTGAGATACACTTTCTTCCATCTTTCAGGGTAAAATTTTATTTCATCATTTTCAACCACTTGTATAGCTTTTTCTGCTAAGGGTTTCATTTTAACAAACCATTGATCTAAAAGGAGAGGTTCTATAACGGTATCACATCTGTAACAATGACCTACAGAATGAGTATAATCTTCCTCTTTTTCTAATAATCCCTCTTTCTTCAAGTCCTCGACTATTCTTTCTCTGGCTATATACCTGTCTAATCCTGCGTACTTTCCACCATTTTCGTTTATTTTTGCATTTTCATCTATAATTTGTATTCTTTCCAAGTCATGCCTTAAACCAATTTGGTAATCATTTGGATCATGGGCGGGGGTAACCTTGACGACACCTGTACCAAAGTTTGTATCTACGTAAGGATCGGCTATAATTTTCAATTTCCTACCAACAATTGGTAAAATAGCCGTTTCACCGATTAAATCTTTATACCTTTCATCTGAAGGATTAACAGCCAGTGCTGTATCTCCTAACATAGTTTCAGGTCTGGTAGTTGCGACAGTTACATAGTTTTGAGTATTTTCCAAAGGATATTTTATATACCAAAGCTTGCCTTTTTCTTCACTGTGCTCAACTTCGTCGTCTGCCAGAACGGTTCCGCAGGAAGGACACCAATTTACTATATACTTTCCTTTGTATATTAAACCATCGTTGTACAAGGACACAAAGACCTTTCTTACCGCTTGGTTGAGTCCTTCATCTAAAGTGAATCTTTCTCTGCTCCAGTCGACAGAAGCTGCCAATGCTTTTATCTGTTCACGTATGTGATTACGATATTTGTTTGCCCAATCCCAAGTAATTTTTAAAAATTCTTCTCTAGTATAATCTTCTCTTCTTTTACCTTCTTCTTTTAAAAGATATTTTTCAACAACATGTTGTGTGGCTATACCCGCATGATCTTCTCCGGGTATCCAAACTGTTTCTTTACCTTTCATTCTATTATATCTCACGGAGATATCTTGAAGAACGATATTCAAAGCATGACCAATGTGTATTCTTCCTGTAATATTTGGAGGAGGAATGACTATACTAAACTTACCATTCCCTGGCTTTGGTTCAAAAGAATGGTTTTCTTCCCAAAGCTTATACCATTTATTTTCAAGTTCGTGCGGCATATATCTTTTTCCAATATCCATTAAGGCAACCTCCTAAATTTTTGATGAAATAGTAACTCCCCCCATCTAAGGAAAAGACCGAAGGTTCATTTTATTCTTTATTTTTATTTGGAACTACTTGACTTTTTCCCTCTTCTGGAACTTCTGGAACCACTTGACTCTTTTCTTCCTTTTCTAAATCAGCTGAAAGGGGAAGTTCATTTTTTTTGACTTTCTTACCGTTCCTTCGGAAAAAATCAAAGGGAAAATTGATTTCTCTTCTTTTAAACAATGCTGCCTCGGGAGAGAATATACCTTTATATCTAATGGGCTTTTCCATTGCCTCAACTTCAGTTAATAGAATAACAGATATGATTCTTAATACGAACCCTATAATAAAAATCAATTGAATCCCATGATAGGGGTCCCCCATAAAATTGATTTCTATATTTTCGAGATGGTTTGCTAAAAAACCCCCACTCAACGAGCCGAAAATAGCGGCAATACCTGCAACGAAAGAGTTGGCAGCGATATAATTTTCGGATGGTTCTTTGGATATTTCTAAGAGTAAGTTGAAAATGGCTAAATTTATCGCCGACCAAGCGAACGCCGCAAAAATTGCATTTAATAATAAAATACTCCTATAATTACTTTCATTCATTAAAAAGTACATCATTGGGCTAAAAGTTGACAACAAAATTCCCAAGCTTAGAACGTTTTTGCTGCCAAACCTGTCTGCCACTATACCATAAAACAAATACAAAAAAACAGAAATAACGCTTGTTATTATTCCCATATTCCCAAGGAATTGATAATTTATATTCAAAATTGCCACTTCATAATAAGCAAAATAAGGCCTTACAAATTCTATGGCAAAACTCCAAACAAACATAAATAAGAGAAAATTTTTAAAGTTTCTATCTTTAAAGGGAGTAAAAATGTTTAAGTTAACGGAAGAAATTTTTTCGCTTTCTTCAGGAAATTCATGTTTCACTAACAAAAAAGCTGAAAGAACAGAGAAAATTGCCATAAAACTTGTAACCAGCAACAACCCTGTTTTAAAGTTTGGAAATTCTAAAAACATTGAATAAAGATACAACATAATTATACCAGTTATGGAAGCGAATATATTACGAAGTCCGAAATATTTACCTCTTTGTTCAAAAGGAACTACGCTTCTAATTAAAACCGTCCAAGTGTTGCCCACGAATGTTCCAAAAAAAGAAAATAAAAGAATAATAATTAACATAATATACTCAGATCTCACATCAAAAAATATGAAAATGGGCAATAAAACGAATAAAGTCCTCGATATAAAGGCGTTTATTACAAGGCTTTTCTTCTTAGAACCAATGAATTGGTTGATTCGTGAAGAGAAAATCTGAAACATCTGTGCTATAATAGGAAAAGAGGTCATAATTGATATAAAAAGAGGAGATGCGTTAAAGTATAGAGCAATAGATGTAAAAATAAACCCTTGTGTACCGATAAAGAACGCGTTGTATGAACCAGCCTCTAAAATTGAGAGAAACCTTGTTTTTGCATATTTTGTCATATTTATTTTTCTCCTTGCTACTCTATAATTATTTTTTTTTAATGTGTTCGCTTGAAAATATATTATAATGCACCAATGAAAAATAAAGTTTACTTTATAATTTAATAAATGTTATGAATGAAATTCGCCTTGAATGTTTTGAAATTTAAAGAGGTGATAATATTGAATGAACATCATCCTTATGTAGTTTGGGCAAGAAAAGTGATTGAAGCGTATGTAAAAGAAAAGAGAAAAATAGATTTTGATGAAACTCTTCCAAAAGATTTATTTAACAAAAAAAGAGGTTGCTTTGTGAGCCTTCACAAAAGCTCTGGAGAATTGAGAGGTTGTATTGGTACCATTATGCCCGTTTACGATAATTTAATCATGGAAATAAGAGAAAATGCGATCTCTGCTGCCACAAGTGATCCGCGGTTCCCTCCTCTTTCGCCAAAAGAATTAGACGATCTAGTTATTTCTGTTGATGTTCTATCCGAATTAGAAAAAGTTAACGATATTATTGAGCTAGATCCCAAAATCTTCGGAATAGTTGTTAAAAGTGGTTACAAAAGAGGTGTTCTTCTACCTGACTTGGAAGGAGTTGATACCGTAGAAGAACAATTGAGAATAGTAAAATTAAAAGCGGGTATTTATAAAAATGAGCCAATAGAAATATATAAATTCACTGTGGAAAGGTTTTTTTAAACATTAATAGAAGGTGAAGTAAATGAAAATCAATTCCTTGTTTTATGAGGAATTTAAAGATGATATTTTGAAATGCACCTTATGTCCTCACCAATGTATATTGTATCCAGGCAAAATAGGGATATGTGGGGTTAGACAAAATATAAAGGGTGAGATGTATTCATTAAATTATAGGGATGTTACCAGTATGGCTCTCGACCCAATGGAGAAAAAACCACTTTTTCATTTTCATCCTGGAGAAAAAGTGCTTTCTCTGGGAACTTGGGGCTGTAATTTAAAATGCCCTTTTTGTCAAAATTACGAAATTGCCCATCTAAAACCTCCTTATCAAAAGAAAATATATCCGAACGCTATCCCATCTCTAATGGATAATTACGGCGTTCGAGGTGTTGCCTACACATATTCGGAACCGATAGTTTGGTATGAATTCGTTTTGGATTCATCAAGGGAAGTTAAATATGCTAACCCTGACAACTACAATGTTTTAGTGACGAACGGATTCATTAATGAAAAACCTTTGAGACTTATGCTACAATATATTGACGCGATGAATATAGATTTAAAAGTATTCGACGATAAGAATTATATGAAAATATTAAAGGGAAGATTAGAACCTGTTAAAAACACGATAAAAATAGCATACGAGGAAGGGATTCACATTGAAGTAACTACATTGGTAGTTCCCAAAGTAAACGATAAGTTGGAAAAATTAGAAGAAGAATTTTCTTGGTTAGCAAGCATTTCTGAAGATATTCCTCTTCATTTATCGCGGTATTTTCCTGCCTATGAATATAACGAACCACCGACAGATATTACCTTTTTAGAAAAAACCTATAAGCTTGCAAAAAAATATCTCAATTTTGTATATCTTGGAAATATTTTGTCTTCCACATATGAGAATACTTATTGCCCAGATTGTGGAGCACTCCTTATTCAAAGAAAAGGATACGACATAAAAATTGAAAACTTGAATGAAAACGGAGAGTGTAAAAATTGCGGCAGAAAAATATGCATAGTTTAAGAGTATATCTGTATATAATTGCAGGGGGTGTAGGTATATTTTTATTATCTTTGTTGCTATTTTCTAAACCTACCCCAGTTTACGAAGAAGAAGAGTTCCCGGTGCTTGGCACTATTGTAAGAGTAAAAGTAGCTGGAGATAAAGTATCTTCGAATGTTTTATTGAATACAGCGGAACAAGAGTTGTATAGATTGCACAATAAATTTAGTCCCAACGTGGAAGGTAGTATAGTTCAACAATTAAATGCTGACAGAAAGGTTGAAGTCGATGAAGAGGGATTATTTTTATTTCAAGCTGCTTACAATTATGCAGTAATAACAGGTGGAGCTTTCGATCCTACAGTGAGACCTTTACTTAAATTGTGGGGATTTGATGACATAAATTCTCCAAAACAAGTTCCTCCCCAAGAAGAAATCAATAGTGTATTGGAAAACGTCGATTATAGATTCATTAAAATTGACGAAGAGACGAGAGAAATCTCTTTACTAAAAGATGGTGTCGAAGTAGATTTAGGAGGAATAGCTAAGGGATATGCAATTGATTTAGTCATACAAAAAATTAAGGAAATAGACCCTGGGGCTACCGGCTTTGTCGATGCAGGGGGAGATATCGGAATAATAGGTCCAAAGTTTGGAGAACTTCCATGGGTTATAGGAATAAGGGACCCTTTTTCACAAGATACCTTAAAATCCATAGATACAATTTATTTGACAAGCGGTGCAGTAGCAACATCAGGAGATTACGAAAGATTTTTTGTCCAAGATGATAAAAAATACCATCATATCTTAGACCCAGAAGATGGATATCCAGCAAGAAACGCATCCAGTGTGACTGTGATAGCAGAAAAAGCAATGATAGCGGACGTCTTTTCTACCGCTCTTTTCGTTTTAGGATACGATAACCCTGCCTTGGATTATTTCACAGATTTTGGCATTCAAGCTTTGGTGATATCCCCAACGGGAGAAAGTACTGAGACCAAAGGTTTTGACTATTTTCGGGAGAAAATGTGATAGGCAATGAAATTTACCAAAAAGAATGATCTATACTTACTTTTAGTTGTAGTATTGTTAGTTTTAGTGATGATTTTTATGAATGCTTATCCAAAAAAAGGAATAAACGGTGCAGAAGTTTACTTAAAAGGTGATCAAATTTTACAAATAACAAAAGAAGGAACTTACAGTATAACAAACGATGAAGGTGAGTTATTGATGAATGTAGAATACATAGATCAAAGAATTAGAGTTACAGATTCATCATGTCCTTTGAAAGTCTGTGAAAATACAGGATGGGTAGAGAACCCTAATCAACCTATTATTTGCATTCCAAATGAAATAATTGTAAAACCATTAGGGACCGAAGATGACACGGGGATCGATATCTATACATGGTAAAAAGAACAAAAACAATATCATACATAGCTATTTTAACCGCATTAGCCTCAGCAATTTACTATGTTGAATCCTTTTTACCCATGCCTGTTTCAGTTCCAGGGGCGAGATGGGGATTTTCGAACTTTCCTTTGTTGTTGTCTGTAGTGAGTGGAATTAGCGTTACTAATACTTTGTACATAGCTTTGTTAAAAACTATACTCGGTTCAATACTAAGTGGCAGATTTTTATCTCCCATGTTTTGGATGGGATTGGGTGGCTCACTTGCCAGTGCTTTATTCATGTCTTTATCCTTCAAAATTACCAATAAATTTGGTATCTTAGGGATCAGTGAAATAGGAGCCTTTTTTAGCAACACCGTACAATTAATTATCGCCAGTCTCTTTATTGTAAAATCACCTGATATTTTTTGGTATTTCCCTTATATGCTTTTTTTTGGTATATTAACGGCATTTATAAACGCAACAATCGTGAATTATATTTTAAGGAGTGTCCGACTTGATAGATTCAAAAGTTGAAATAGTTTTAGGATCCTCATCCCCTCGAAGACAAGAACTTTTAAAAATAATAACAAAAAATTTTTCGATTAGAACAGCTAATACTGATGAAATTTATAGCTCTACAACACCTTCTGAAATTGTACAAGAAATTTCATACAAAAAAAGTAAAAATATAGAAATTTCAGAAAAAGAACTTCTCATAACAGCTGATACTATAGTAACTTTGGATGGAAAAATATTTGGAAAGCCTCACAACTACGATGAAGCTTTCAACATGCTTCAAACTCTATCAAATAAAACTCATAGCGTCTACACAGGAATAACTTTAAGGTCACCTGAAAAATTCTCTTCTTTTTATGAAGTTTCGAAGGTGACGTTTTATAAATTAGATGAAGAAGTGATAGATTTTTATATAAAAAATAACAACGTATATGACAAGGCGGGAGCCTATGCTATTCAAGATTTCGCTGCTGTTTTTGTGAAAAAAATTGAAGGTGATTATTACAACATAATGGGTTTACCTCTTGCAAAATTATATTGGCAATTGAGACATATGTTGGAAACCTTGTGAAATTATTTCAAATACTCCAAAATTCCTATCAAAAGCCGAAAAGGAGAGTATAATGGAAGATCAACTAAAACCAAGAGAGAAGTTAGAAAAATATGGGCCCCAATCTCTCAAAGACGAGGAACTTATAGCCATCATCCTAAGACATGGAGTTAGAAATTATAACGTATTTGATGTTTCTGAACAGATATTAAAAAAGTATAAAACGTTGAGTGAATTAGTTGATGTGTCTCTTGAAGAAATATCAAAAGAAAAAGGAGTAGGAAAAGTTGGTGCAATAAATCTAAAAGCTGCGTTAGAAATAGGGAAAAGGTATCATCTTCAAAAGTTGCGTCAAAAGTACCAAAAGGTAACTTCTCCAGAAGAAGCATACCATGTTTGTGAGGATATGATATATTTAACCACAGAAACAGTAAGAGCCATTTTTTTAGATTCCAAACTTCACATCATTACTATCAAAGATATCTCTAATGGTACAGTAAATATGTCAATTGCTCACCCGCGAGATATTTTTAGAGAGGCTATAATTTACAATGCTGTATCTTTTATTTTAGTACATAATCACCCCTCAGGGGATCCCACACCGAGCATGCACGATATAGATATTACCAAAAAAATCATGGAATCTGGTGAGATCTTAGGTATCAACATGAACGATCATATAATTATTGGAAAGGATTCTTATTTCAGTTTTACTTTGGATAGGAGTGAAAAAATTGACTGATAAAAATGAAAATAATAATGCAGAAGATAAATTGCGAAATTTATACAAAATAAAAGAAGAAATCGAAAAAGAATTAGAAAAAAAAGGTATAAGAAAACCTGACACGCAGCAAAAAAAGAAAACAACTAAAACCATATATGAGGCTGATTACGAAATAGAAAAATTAAGTGTCTCAATAAACAATATAAATAATTGGTTCGATTTGATAATTTTTGATATAGATCTATCAAACGAAAAATTGTCTAATTTTTTTGAAATCAGATTAAGTCACAAATCTCTTCAAGAATATTCAAATCAATTTGGCATGATGCACCTATTCAGAAGCGATTTTCAAAAAGCCGAAAAATTTTTTGAAAGAAAAAGCGACATAGACTCTAAGATAAACAAAGGCTTTTTGAAAATAATACGGGATGACGAAGACACAAATAAATATTTCACAGAATTAATCAACACACATCCTAAAAACGGTTTAGTTTATTTAACCCTCAGTCTATTATTTCTAAAAAGAAAGGATTTTTATAACGCTTATAAAATGATCAAGGTGGCTAATTCCTTTTTAAATTATTCATTTATAAACATGGGACTGAGCACTTATGAGAAAGACTTTCAAAAATCTTTATCCTATTTATCAAAAGCTTACCTTGAAGGGAAAGCAAAAAAGGTTGTAAATCTGATTAACTATTACGTAAGTCTATTTATTTCTGATTCCGAAAAAGCTTTCTCCACCTTTGCTCTATTGAAAGAAGATAAAACTGCATGTGTAAACTGTATCAAAACCTTATCGAGCTCTGAAAAAATAGAACCTCCGAGTTATTGCCCATTTTATGAAAGAATATTATTTCATACTGGTAATCCTAAACCTTACAAAGCCGAAGACTCTGAACTTTACGAAATATTATTCTACAAATACTACCAAGAAAAAGACATACAGCAATTCAATTCGTACGCTAAAAAAATTGAACAGTATTTCAACAATGTTCCACTAATATTTTTATCATCAACAGAAACCACTTCTAAAAAAGTAATAGGAGATCTATTTACACAATACAAAACAGGGGTCAAAGTCAATTTAAAAGGCCCTAACTATTATGACAACCTAAACAAAGTGACAACAGATCTTAAAACGAAATATCAAAGAAATTTCACATTCTTTTTAGATCTACCTTTTTATGAAGCATTGAGACTATTATTTGGTTGGAGGATCTGCCAATATCTGTATAAGTAAGAAAGAGGGCGAAGCCCTCCCCCTACCAGAGTCTAAGGGACCTTAGGTCCCTTCCATAAAAGGGCGGGCTGCGGGGCAAAGGGGCGCTAAATAAATCTAAGTGTAACTTACATAAAAAACTGGGGGAAATTGCATCTCAAAAGTAAGATTTTGGTCTTAAAAGGGTCACAGGGCGAAGCCCTCCCCCTGCCAGAGTCTAAGGGACCTTAGGTCCCTTCCATAGAAGGGCGGGCTGCGGGGCGAAGGGGCGCTAACATAATTTTTCAGCATAAGAGGAGGAATAAGATGACTTCACTAGCAGAAAGCGGAAAAAAGAAAATTGAATGGGTAAAAAAACACATGAAAGTCTTAAACTATTTGAAAAATCTATACCAAACAGAAAAGCCCTTTGAAGGGATAAATGTAGCTATAAGCATCCATTTAGAAGCAAAAACAGCTTACTTAGGAATAGTATTACACGAATTAGGTGCCAACGTCGCCATAACAGGGAGTAATCCCTTATCCACACAAGAAGATGTTGTAGAAGCTCTGAAAGAATATGGCCTCAACGTCCATGCAGAAAGAACTTTAGATGAATCAGTCTATTGGAAAAACATCGATAAAATATTAGAAACTAATCCTAACATAATTTTAGACGACGGAGCAGATTTGGGAATAACCTTAATAGAAAAACATCCTGAAAAAGTAAAAAATCTCTGGGGAATCTGTGAAGAAACAACCACAGGTGTAAAAAGATACAAATCCCTTTTCAAAGAAAATAAATTACCTGTACCTGTGATTTTGATAAACGATTCTTACATGAAATATTTATTCGATAACAGATACGGTACAGGCCAATCAACATGGGATGGAATTATGAGATCTACCAACCTTTCTGTTGCCGGCAAAGTAGCAGTTGTAGCAGGATACGGCTGGTGTGGTAAAGGCGTTGCAATGAGAGCAAAAGGATTAGGTGCCAACGTAATAATAACCGAAGTTGATCCAATAAAAGCTAACGAAGCGATAATGGATGGTTTTAAAGTAATGAAAATGGATGAGGCAGTAAAATACGGGGATTTTTTTGTTACGGTGACAGGTGACATCGATGTAATAACCAAAAGACAGTTTTTAGAAATGAAAGACGGAGCAATTCTTTCCAACTCAGGACATTTTGATGTTGAAGTAAAGGTAAAAGATTTGGAAGAAATTGCAGTAGAGAAAATCAATGTAAGAAACGGAGTAGAAGAATACAAATTACCTAATGGAAAAAGCGTATTTTTATTAGGACAAGGAAGACTGGTTAATCTCGTTAACGGCGACGGTCATCCCGCAGAAATAATGGATCTTTCCTTCAGTTTACAGTTAGAAGGTGCAAAATTCATAAAAGAAAACCACCAAAATATGAAAGTAAATCTTTCTCCAGTACCCTATGAAATAGACGAAAAAATAGCACAAATCAAACTAAAAACTTTAGGGATCGAAATAGACACCCTAACCGAAGAGCAGCAAGATTATTTGAATAGTTGGAAATAAAGAAAAATCAAATTAGAGGTAGATAGTTTATTTATCTACCTCTTTTTTAATTAATATTAATCACCTGTAATTTTCCTTATAGATTAACAAATATATTTGACTTTAAAGTAAAAATAAAATAAAATATTATTAAATAAGAGAACAGAATAATAAACAAATATTACTAAAATTACATTAAATAAATGATTGTGACATTAAAAGAAGGTGTGAATTATGGCTATTGCGAAAGTTAAAAAGTATTTCAAAAGAATAATTATAACTACTGTAATTGTCATAACGTTGTTGAGTGGATGTAATTCTTCCCTTCCTACACCTCCTTCAACCACCAACAATACACCAACAATATCGGCACCTGATTCTTTGAGTTTTGATGAAGGAGCAATTCATTCTTTTAATGTTGATGTCACTGATGAGGACGGCATTGATGAATTAACATTCTCAGGAGAATGCGATGAATATTTTGCAGGTTTTAACAGTATTGCTGGGGATACTGTTGAGGTTGTGTTAACACCTAAAGAGGCATATAAAAACTTTAACGGGGTTTCTAATTTGAGGTTGACTGTGGAGGATAGTCAGGGTGCTACTACTCAGAAAGACATTACTTTAAATGTCATTGACACGCCTGATGTTGAATTCTACAATATGCCTAGTTCTGCTTCGGTAGAGAAAGGAGAAACGAAAGAGATTACTGGATATATAAGAGACGATTATACTCCTTTAGAAGAATTGGTATTAAATGCTTCTTGTGAGAATGCTGATGTTAATATTGAAAAGATAGGAGGAGAGGAGATTAAGATCAATATAAATGCGAATAAAGATTATATCGGAAATTCTCAGATTGTTCTGACTGCAGCAGATGATGAAGGAAATAGTAGTAGTTATAATCTGCCGATTGTGATTACAACACTTGCAAATAATCCTCCAGCAATATCAGCACCTAATTCTTTGAGTTTTGATGAGGGACTGAGTCATTCTTTTAATGTTGATGTCTATGATGAAGATGGTTGGGAAGATTTACGCTTCTCCGCTGAATCAAATGAGTATTCTACATACCTTATCACGGAAGATGAAGATACGATGAATATAACTTTAACACCCAAAGAAGGTTATAAAAACTTTAACGGGGTTTCTAATTTGAATTTAGCTGTGGAGGATAGTCAGGGTGCTACGACTCAGAAAGATATTACTTTAAATGTCATAGACACGCCTGATGTTGAATTCTACAATATGCCTAATTCTGCTTCATTAACTAATGGAGAGACAACAGAGGTTACAGGATATATAATAGATGATTATACTCCTTTAGAAGAATTAGTATTGAATGCTTCTTGTGAGAATGCTGATGTTAATATTGAAAAGATAGGAGGAGAGGAGTTTAAGATCAATATAAATGCGAATAAAGATTATATCGGAAATTCTCAGATTGTTCTGACTGCAGCAGATGATGAAGGGAATAGTAATAGTTATAATCTGCCAATTACTATAATTCCATTAGTGACAAGAACTTTAGATGTCCATTTAGATTTTGATGGCGTTAATGTTGATGATGGAGGAGATGATATTATTGACTCTTGGTATGAGGTTCCTGATATTGGTCCAGTTTTAGTATCTGCTTATAAGGTTCCTGTTACTTCTTATGATGAATATACTGTTAGCACAGAATTCCCTGAATTAGATTCTATTTATCTTACTGTGGATAGAAATGCAAGAGAATGCATCATGGAAGAACAAGAGTTTAGTGATAGTTCTGACATTAATTTCTCTTTGACATATGAAGATAAAACTTTAGAAGATTTCATAATTGAGATAGATGTCAGGGACGAAGATGAAAGTCATCATAATTATTCTTTCCTTGTTGATCCTCAGCAGGAAAGCGTTAATAAAGATATAAAAGTTGGTCAGAATAATAAAATTTTGAATATTTTGTTAGGTTACGGTGTTGCCAATCATGAGAATAGTGGTGAACAACCTGTGCAGAATCCAGACAGTGTAAGAAAGGAGGTAGGAATAGAATATTCAACAGCTGCATGGCCTGAAGGAAGTCCTGAAGAGATATGGTGGATTATTAAAGATGGGGAAGTCGTAACAGATGAAGCCTCTCAAGCAATAAGAAATTCTTGTGAATACTTCTTCCCAGGAGTTCCTATTACAATAATGGATAACTATGAAATACCTATTCCAAACAACATTTTTCTAATACAAAAAGCCGTTAATCAGGCAGGTGCTGCGATGTCATTCTGGTGTAAAAATTATTACGAATATGGAACAAATTACGTTAGAATTGGATTAGTATACTTACATTACGATTCAACAGGAACTATTAATCAAGAGATTGGCACTGTTGCTGAAGCCGCAGCAGAACCGCAAATAATTCTTAGAAAGAATTCAATTTTTTCAGGGAATGAGGAAATAACACCATGTGATGAAGCAGTGTTTGCTATAAAACACAACCAAGAACCAGAAGTTGGGTGGGTTGTGATATATGAAGGAGATCCTGGAAGCTATCCTGGAAATGAGACAAAAGTCTCTTGGGTAGCTAATGCAACCATCTCAGCAGATAGAAGAACTGTTTATGTTCTTCCTAAGAGAGAGGAGTTCTAAGGATTAATAAGTTAGAGGTAGGTAATTGTATTACCTACCTCTCATTTAACGACTTATACTCAGCTTATTTAATAATCTTTAACAGATTTGATATTTGATATTTTCGGGTTACTCTACCAAATCTGCATACATTGGGAAACGTTGACAGAGAGAAATAACATCTTTTTTAATTTCTTGTGCTAAATCTTTATCTATATTCCCTTCTTCATCAAGAACATTGTTTGCAACTTTTGCTATCATTGAAGCGATTTCTTTCATTTCTTCTTCTTTCATCCCACGCGTGGTAACGGCTGGTGTACCTATCCTTATTCCACTAGTCACGAAGGGTGACAACTTTTCTTTGGGAACAGTATTTTTGTTAACCGTGATATCACATTGTCCTAATGCGTTTTCAAGGGCTTTCCCTGTTATATTAAGCTCAGATAGATCCACCAAGAACAAATGCGTATCCGTTCCGCCTGAGACGATTCTCAAACTTTGATTAGAAAGTTCTTCGCTTAAAGCTTTAGAATTTTTAACAACTTGTTTTTGATATTCTTTGAACTCTCCACTCATAGCTTCTTTAAAAGCAACAGCCTTTGCCGCTATTATATGTTCTAAGGGACCGCCTTGTATCCCTGGAAAAATAATTTTATTGATTGATTTGTAAATATCACTATCGTTTGTGAGAATAATCCCACCTCTTGGCCCTCTTAAAGTTTTATGCGTTGTCGAAGTAACGACATGCGCGTACTCAACTGGGTTTGGATGAATACCAGCGGCAACTAATCCTGCAAAATGGGCCATATCAACCATTAAATACGCACCAACTTCATCGGCTATCTCTCTAAATCTTTTAAAATCTATTATCCTAGAGTATGCACTCCCACCTGCCACAATAACTTTAGGTTTTGCATCCTTCGCTATTCTTTCAACCTCATCATAATTGATTGTTTCCGTTTCTTCATCGACACCATAAGAAACAACATTGAACAACATACCTGAGAAATTTACTGGAGCGCCATGGGTTAGATGGCCACCATGGCTCAACGACATTCCCATTAATGTATCCCCAGGTTTCATAAGCGCTAGATAAGCGCCCATATTCGCTTGGGACCCTGAATGGGGTTGAACGTTCGCAAACTTTGCATTGAAAAGTTCTTTTGCTCTATCCCGAGCAAGCGTCTCAACCTCGTCTATATATTCACATCCTCCATAATATCTTCTTTTTGGGTAACCTTCGGCATATTTATTCGTAAAAATACTTCCTGCGGCTTCCATAACAGATTTTGACGCATAATTCTCTGATGCAATCAATTCTAAACCATACTCTTGCCTTTTAAGCTCTTTTTGAAGAATCTCGTAAACTTCGTTATCAGAACTCTTTAAATCTTCCCACACTGTCAACACCTCTTTTTTAAAATTATAAGATTGCTCATTAAAAAATCATGTTTTTAATATTTTAACACACTATTTAATTTTCGAAATTAATTAAGATCAGCTATCATATATCAATGTTAAAATTTTATTATGAAATATATTTCATGAAATTTTTTTCATATGCCCAATAAATGCTTCTAATCGTCAATAAACGTCTGTAATCGTCTGTAACTGACTTTGACTTATCTCGATTATTTGATTATAATTGAGTTGTAGGATAAATAATGAAAAGGGGGGCAAATTATGAACTACGAAAAAAAGTTTTCAAAAGTTGCAAAAACGGCGAAAGCAAGCATTATAAGGGAATTATTGAAGGTAGCTTCTGAGCCTGAAACGATATCGTTTGGTGGGGGTGTACCTGATCCAGAGACTTTTCCTCGAGAAGAATTAGGAGAAATTGCGGCAAAAATTGTTAAAGAAGAATACAAAATAACACTACAGTATGGTCCTACCGAGGGAGATAACGAATTAAAAAACGCTTATATAAATCTACTAAAAAAACACGAAGGAATAGAAGGGGTATCTCCGGAGAATATGTTGATAACTGTTGGTTCCCAGCAAGCCCTACAATTGATAGGTCTAGCACTGCTCGATGAAGATTCTTACTGTGCTGTAGGAAAACCAGTTTATTTGGGTGCAGTCAGCGCTTTTAGACAAATGTTTCCTAAATTTATGGAAATACCTTTAGAAGATGATGGAATGAATGTTGATATCCTTGAAGAAAAATTAGAAGAGTTAGTAACTAAGGGAGAAATAGATAAGTTTAAATTCGTTTACGTGGTGCCTACATTTCAAAATCCTGCTGGGGTAACTATGTCGTTAGAAAAAAGAAAGAAATTAATTAACTTAGCACATAAATATGATTTTTTAATTCTCGAGGATGATCCTTATGGTTCGTTGAGATTTGAGGGAGAACCAATTCCGTCAATTTACTCTCTTGATCCAGAAAGAACGGTCTTATTAAACACATTTTCTAAAATTTTGTGTCCAGGTCTGAGAATTGGGATAATTGTTGCATCAAAAGACTTATTAAGAAAGCTAACAATACTTAAACAAGGTGTAGATCTATGTACACCATCTTTGACCCAGAGACTAGCCGCTAGATACCTCCAAGCTCACGATAGGATCGAACAGTTAAAACCCACATTAGAACTTTATAAATCAAAAAAAGATACGATGTTGAAGGCGTTAGAAGAGGAATTCGGTGATATGCAAGGGGTAAGTTGGACTCGCCCGGAGGGTGGGCTCTTCATATGGTTAACTTTTCCAGAATGGGTAGATACTATGGAAATGTTTGAAGAAGCAAAGAAGAACAAAGTATTGTACGTTCCGGGAGAGGCATTTTATGTAAACGAGGTGGAAAAAAATCACATGCGATTATCTTTCTGCCTTCCTTCACACGAAGAAATAAAAGAGGGTATAAGAAGATTGAGAAAAGTTGCAGAAAATTATGTAAATGCGAATTCTATCCGTAGCAAATCCTAAAAAACTGATTATGGGAGGAGCTTTATGTATAAAATATTGGTCATAAATCCAGGTGCAACGTCTACAAAGCTCTCACTTTTTGAGGATGAGAAAGAAGTAATCTCAGAAAGTATAGAGCATTCCGTTAGCGAGATAGAAAATTGTAAAACGATTATGGACCAACTTCCTTTTCGTAAAAAGTGCGTAGAAGATTTTCTAAAAAGATACAACATATCTATCAATGAATTAGATGCGATAGCTGCTAGAGGGGGGATACTTCCTCCTATGAAAAGTGGAACTTACCAGGTGAATGAGGATATGGTTAATTACCTAAAAACCAAAACAAGAGTTGAACACGCATCGAACCTAGCTGCTGTAATAGCCTTTGAACTATCAAAGAATTCCTCGAAAGGCTTACCTGTTTTCATTACTGATCCTATTTCTGTTGATGAGTTTATCCCCGAGGCGAGAATTTCTGGAATACCACAACTTGAAAGACACAGTTTATTCCACGCTTTGAACATGAAAATAGTTGCAAGATTCGCTGCTAAAGAATTGAATAAAGAATATGAAAAATGCAATTTTGTCATAGCTCACTTGGGCGGTGGAATCTCTGTTGGTGCGCAGAGAAAAGGCCTTATGATCGACGTTAACAACGCAACAGATGAAGGACCTTTTAGCTCACAAAGAACGGGAGAATTACCAATGGGGGACCTTGCAAAATGGATTTTTAAAAATATGCATTCATACTCCAAAAATGATGTCAAATCAACATTTGTAGGAAAAGGAGGTTTGTTTGCATATTTAAAAACAGCAAGTTTAAAAGATGCTTTAAAACTTGCCGAAAAAGATGAATATGCAAAATTAATTGTAGAAGCCATGGCTTATCAAGTCTCAAAGGAAATAGGTGGGATGGCAGCAATTCTGGGTGGAGATCTCGATGCAATTATCTTAACTGGTGGAATGGCTCACAGTGACTACTTTGTTGAATTGATCAAAAGAAGGATCGATAAGTTAGGGGTGGTAATGGTTTACCCTGGAGCTTACGAGATGGAAGGACTCGCCTTAGGAGCCTTGAGAGCACTCGAACAGTTGGAAGATACAAAGATATGGGAGGGTGAAAATATTTTATGAAAATTGAGAACATTAGACAGATTATCGAATTAGTAAAAAATGAGCACAGATCAAAAACGATTGCGGTGGCAGCTGCCGAAGATGATGTTGTCTTGAAAGCTGTTCAAAAAGCTAAGGAAATTGATTTATGTAACTTTATCTTGTACGGAGATAAAACAAAGATCCAACATATATCAGAAGAAATTGGACTTGATACCACCAACATAGAAATCAGAGATGCTTCAACCCCTCTTGAAGCAGCAAAAGGAGCAATACAAGCCGTTGCCAATGGAGAAGCCGATCTTCCTATGAAAGGAAAACTTAACACCTCTGAGATTTTATCGGTATATTTAAAGGATGAATATGGTTTAAAAACAGGAAAAACGATGAATTTAGTCTGTGTCTTTGAAATACCCAGATACCACAAGTTGTTGATAATCTCTGATGCTGGTATGGTGATTGCTCCAACTCTTGAACAAAAAGTTGATATTATAAACAACGCTGTGTCAGTAGCCCATAAGTTAGGTATAGAAACACCAAAAGTTGCCGTTGTAGGGGCATTAGAGCAGGTTAACCCCAAGATGCCTGCAACAGTAGAAGCGGCAATATTAGCACAAATGAACAGAAGAGGCCAGATAAAAGGATGCATAGTAGACGGACCTTTTGCTATGGACAATGCCATTTCTAAAGAAGCTGCTACACACAAAGGAATAAACAGTGAAGTCGCTGGAGATGCGGATATATTAATCATGCCCGATATAGAAGCGGGAAACATATTGTATAAGACCTTAGTATATTTCGCCGATGCAAAGCTGGCGAGTTCAATTGTAGGGGGCAAAAAACCGGTAGTTTTAACCTCTAGAGCCGATAGTGATGAATCCAAACTCAACGCCATGGCGTTTTCAATCTTGATGTCTTAAATTTAAAAAGGAGAATTCATATGTATAAAATTCTCGTTATAAATCCAGGGTCCACATCGACTAAAATTGCTGTTTATGAAGATGAAAATCAAAGGCTAAAAAAAGTCATAGATCACGATGTGAACGAATTGAAAAAATACAAGACTGTTGCCGATCAATACGAATTGAGGAAGAATACGATTTTACAGTTTTTGAATGAAGAAGGAATAAACTTACACAGTTTTTCAGCCATCATTGGGCGCGGAGGACTCTTAAGACCTATACCAAGTGGAACTTATGAAATAACCGATCAGATGTTAGAAGAGTTACAAAAAGCCAAATACGGAGAACACGAATCAAATTTAGGGGCTCTTATAGCAAACGAACTAGCTGAACAGATTGGTGTAAAAGCTTACATAGCCGATCCCGTTGTGGTGGATGAGATGGAAGATATAGCAAGAGTTTCAGGTCACCCTTTCTTTCAAAGAAAATCGATTTTTCATGCTTTAAATCAAAAAGCAGTAGCAAGATCGCTCAGTGAAAAATTAGGCCGTGATTATTATGACTTGAATCTCATCGTTGTTCATATGGGCGGGGGGATATCCATCGGAGCACACAAAAAAGGCAGGGTAATTGATGTGAACAATGCCCTTGATGGAGATGGCCCTTTCACCCCCGAAAGATCTGGGACGTTGCCCCTTGTTGGGTTTATAGACCTTTGCTACTCAGGAAAGTATTCTGAAGGTGAAATAAGAAAGTTCATAAAAGGTAATGGAGGGTTAATTGCTTATTTAGGTACTAACGATGTGAGAGAGGTCGTAAAAAGAATAAAAAACGGGGATAAAAAAGCCGAATTAGTATATTCTGGGTTGATACATCAAATCGTTAAATGGATAGGTAAAATGTCAGCAGTTTTGAATTTTGACGTTGATGCCATAGCTTTAACTGGCGGAATGGCATACGAAAATGAGTTTCTTGTTCCTCAAATAAAAGAAAAAGTAAGTTTCATCGCCCCAGTGTATGTGTTTCCTGGAGGAGACGAAGAAAAAGCCTTAGCCTTAGCGGCGCTTAGAGTATTAAAAAAAGAAGAACAAGCAAAAACGTACTAATAAGGAGCTCTAAATACATGTTGAAAAATTTATTAAAAGATTATCAAGTTCATATTTTTGTTGGGATGTTTGGTTCTGGAAAAACGGAAGTTTCTATGAACGTAGCCTTGGAATTAAAAAAAGAGAACAAGAATGTAGCAATTGCGGATTTGGATATAATAAGCCCGTATTTTCGGGTAAGAGATAAAATTGAAGAATTGAATCGAAAAGATATTAAGGTAATCGCTCCCCCAGAAAAATACATGCATGCAGACGTTCCCATTGTACCTGGTGAAATAGGAGGATACATAACAAACCAAGATTATAAAACGGTAATAGACGTCGGGGGAAACGAAGATGGTGTAAAAGTTTTAGGATCTTTAAAAAATTATATAGATAATGCAAAATGTGCTCTGTATTTTGTAATCAACACGAGAAGACCTTTTATGGATACTAAGGAATATATAATAAAAAATTTGCAATCTCTAGAAAATAGTTCACGATTAAAAATAAATTATTTAGTTGTAAATTCAAACATTCAAAATGAAACAACTAAAGAAATCATAGAAGAAGGAGAAAACATAATAGGAGAAGTATCCAACATAACAAATATTCCCATCGCATTTACAGTAGTAACTAGAGATTTAGAAGATAAGATAAACGCTAAGTTTGAAAAATTTGTGATTCAAAGATTTTTTGGGAAATATGGTTTTTGCTGATCTGTGCAAAATAGTTTGTTTGCAATGCTTTAGAAATGTCTCCCAAAATCTCGTTTGCTACGCTTTTGCAGCTCTGTGCAAAAAGTTTTTTTGGGATAAATTTAAATTTGGGGGTTCTTAAGGGGGTATCCCCTTTTGCGGCTCTGTGCAAAAAGTTTTTTTGGGATAAATTTAAATTTGGGGGTTCTTAAGGGGGTACCCCCCTTAATGCCAATAAATGATTGGAGGGAAAACGATGAAAGAGACAAAGTTTGCAATTGATATCGATAAAGAAAGGTGCAAAGGGTGCGGTCTCTGTATTCAAGCTTGTCCCAAAGATGTCCTTGAATTTTCTAAAGGGTACAACAACAAAGGGTATCATCCAGCACAAGTTAAAAACATCGAAAATTGTATAGGATGCGGTTTTTGCTATCAAATGTGTCCCGATGTATGTATAACTGTAAAAGTACTAGAAAAGGCAAGGAGTTGATTTTTATGGAAAAAACCGAAAAAGTTATGGTTAAGGGTACAGAAGCAATAGGTGAAGCTGCAATAAGAGCAGGATGTAGATTATATTTTGGTTACCCAATTACTCCTCAAAGTGAATTAACAGAATACATGGCAAGAAGATTACCTGAAGTAAATGGGACTTTTTTACAAGCTGAAAGTGAAGTTGCCGTGGCAAATATGATATATGGAGCAGCTAGCACCGGAAAAAGGGTTATGACCTCCACTTCTTCTCCTGGATTCTCTTTAATGCAAGAAGGGGTTTCTTACATAGCAGGGGCTGAACTCCCATGCGTTTTTGTAAACGTGATGAGAGGAGGACCTGGCTTAGGAGATATTCAACCAGCGCAATCAGACTATTTTCAAGCCACAAAAGGGGGCGGACATGGCGATTATAAATTGATCGTATATGGTCCTGAATCCCTTCAAGAAGCTGTTGAATTGACCATTCGTGCTTTCGATGTAGCCGATAAGTACAGAATCCCAGTGTTAGTGTTAACAGATGGATTACTTGGTCAAATGATGGAGCCAGTTTCATTCCCTAGCTTTAAAAATCTAAACACTTTACCCGATCATTCGGATTGGGCATTGACTGGAACAAAAATGCAGCGAGAAGTACACAGAGTTACATCTTTTGATTTGGACCCTGTAAAATTAGAAAAAATGAATATTCAAAGACATGAAAAATACAAAACAATAGTAAAAGAAGAAAAACTATTTGAAGAATACAAATTAAACGATGCGGAAATTGTGTTGGTTGCCTATGGGACGATGGGAAGAATAGTAAAATCAGTTGCAGATAGTTCCAGAGAAAAAGGCGTAAAAGCGGGGGTATTTCGCCCAATAAGTTTATGGCCCTTTCCATATGAAGAATTAGGAAGATACGCTGAAAACGCTAAATTGTTCTTCACAGTAGAAATGAGTTTTGGTCAGATGGTGGAAGATGTAAGACTGGCAGTCAACGGAAAAAAGCCTGTAGAATTTTATGGAAGAACAGGCGGTATAATTCCAACCCCGGGAGAAGTATTGGCAAAATTAATGGAAATAATTTAAAAGAAGGTGAAGTTAATGGCCTATGCAGAAAGGTTTAAAGCACCAACATCATTAAGTGGAAAAGAGTTTACATATTGCCCAGGATGTTCTCACGGAATTGTTCATAGATTGATCGCTGAAGTAATAGACGAACTTGACATACAAGGGAAAACTATAATGGTTGCACCTGTTGGATGTTCCGTATTTGCTTACGAATTTTTTGATGTAGATGGCACTGTAGCAGCTCACGGAAGGGCACCTGCCGTAGCTACTGGTATTAAAAGAGCCAGCCCAGATAATGTTGTTTTTACATACCAAGGAGACGGTGATTTAGCAGCTATTGGAACCGCAGAAATAATACATGCAGCAAACAGAGGAGAACGTATTACAACCATTTTTATAAACAATGCTATATACGGTATGACAGGAGGGCAAATGGCACCAACTACCCTTTTAGGAATGAAAACTACAACTACCCCATATGGAAGAAGAGAAAATATTGAAGGGTATCCCATTCATGTTTCAGAAGTTCTAAAAGAATTGTCAGGAGTGGCGTTTCTAGCTCGTACAAAAGTTACAACTCCACAAGACGTAATAAAAACAAAAAAGTATTTAAAAAAGGCTTTTTATGCTCAACTCAATAATATAGGTTTTGGTTTAGTTGAAGTTTTATCAACATGTCCCACTAATTGGGGATTAACACCCATAGAATCTATGAAGTGGTTGGAAGATAATATGGTAAAAGAGTTCCCTTTAGGTGTATATGTTGATAAAGTTGGAGAAGTTCACTAATCATCTTATATTCCCTTGTTCTTACAAATATCAAAGGGAATAAATAAATGGAGGTGTTTTTATGTCATACCATGGATTAATAGCCGCCGGCTTTGGTGGACAAGGTGTCATGCTTTTCGGTCAGATAATTTCTTTAGCGGCTATGATTGATGGAAAATATACCACATGGCTTCCATCCTACGGACCTGAAATGCGAGGTGGAACAGCTAACTGTACGGTAATAATCTCTGATGAATACATTGCCTCGCCAGTTTTAGACGAACCAAATGAAGTTGCTGCCTTCAATATTCCGTCTATGATAAAGTTTGAAAAAACATTGAAAGAGAATGGGCTATTGTTGATCAACTCTTCTGTGATCGATAGGAAACCAGAAAGAAAAGACATACAGTTAGTAAAAGTACCAGCCAATGAAATAGCAGACGAGCTTGGGAATTTAAAAGTTTTAAATATGGTTATGCTTGGAGCTTACTTAAAAGCAACTCAAGCGGTAAGCTTTGAAGCCGTAGAAGAAGCGTTGAAAGAAAAGTTGACAGGGAAAAAGGGAAAATTGCTAGAAATAAATTTAAAAGCAATAAAAGCAGGAATGAAAGAAACTGTAAAATAAGAAAATAATATAATAAATGCTGGGAATTTTCCAGCATTTATTATTTTTAATGGCGGAGAGAGTGGGATTTGAACCCACGGACAGCTTTTAACCGTCACACGCTCTCCAGGCGTGCGCCTTCGACCACTCGGCCATCTCTCCATAATAGTTATTAACTTTTCCGAAAGTTATTATATCATAATAATCCCTTACCGTCAACCATCCACAAAACTAAATGTCGTTATATTTTAGATAATCCCAAATTAGGAACAACATCCAACTCTAACGTATCAAACATGTTTCTTACATATTTTTCGTATCCAGCCCGGCATATCATTGCTGCATTATCAGTACATAACGATTGTCTTGGATAATAGATATTCAATTTGTCTTTAAAAGCATTCAATTTTTCTCTCAATAGAGAGTTTGCAGCAACTCCCCCTGCTATTACAATATCTTTTATACTTTCTTTAATTGCAAATTTAGTAACTTTATGAACAAGTGTGTCTATTATCGCTTCTTGAAATGAAGCGGCTATATCTTCTTTTTTTGCCTGCGGATAATCTCTTACAAAATACAAAACAGATGTTTTTAAGCCAGAAAAAGAAAAGTCGTATTCTTTATCATACAAGGGTCTAGGAAAATCGTACAATTTTTGAGCCTTTTTTGAAATTTCATCTATAACTGGTCCTCCTGGATAACCCAAATCCAAAATCCTTGCGACTTTATCAAAGGCTTCTCCTGCCGCATCATCACGTGTTTCCCCTATTATTTCAAAGTCCAAATAATCTTTAACTAGCAAAATTGCTGTATGTCCACCGGAAACTAATAATGTGACAAAAGGAGGTTTCAGATTTGGGAAATCGAGAAAGTTAGCGTATATATGCCCCATTAAATGATTTACACCAATTAACGGTTTCCCCAAGGACAAAGACATCCCCTTAGCAAAACTCACCCCGATAAGTAAAGCCCCGATTAATCCAGGGCCGAAAGATACACTAACTGCATCTATGTCGTTTGGGGTAATTTGTGCCTCTTCGAAGGCTTTCAAACTTAGTTTGTACAAAACTTCGACATGTTTTCGAGCGGCAACTTCTGGTACAACTCCTCCAAATACCTTATGAACATCGATCTGTGAATTAACTAAATTAGAAAGCAGTTGATCTTTACCTTTTAATATCGCCACAGCCGTTTCATCACAAGATGTTTCTATTCCAAAAATGATTGGATCTTTTTCACTTTCTAATATGTTCAAGCGCTTTCTTTCCTTTTCACGGCTGGTTTTTTCTTAGTTACAACCTCTTCATCTATAACAATTTTATTAATTTTATTTTTTATCTCCGGAGCTTCATACATTACATCGAGCATTATCTCTTCAAATATTGTTTTTAAAGCCCTTGCACCCGTGCCTCGTTTCAAGGCTTGCGAACATATCTCTTTCATAGCTTCAGCAGTAATTTCTAGCTTTATACCTTCTATTTCCAACATCTTTTGATATTGTTTGAATAAAGCATTCTTTGGCTCCATGGCGATCTTAATGAGGTCTTCTTCATCCAAATCGTTGAGGGTTGCAACGACAGGGAACCTACCAACAAATTCTGGAATTAACCCATACTTAATAAGATCATCTTGGACAATATTTTTTAAGACCTCACCATCTCTCTGTTTGTTGTTACTTTTTATGTCGGCTCCAAATCCTAAAGAAGAATCCTTTACCCTGTGTTTTATTATGTCTGTCAAACCGTCAAACGCCCCTCCTGCAATAAAAAGAATCTTTGAGGTATCTATTTGGATAAATTCTTGGTAAGGATGTTTTCTTCCTCCTTGAGGGGGAACGTTTGCTAAAGTCCCTTCAACAATTTTAAGTAGTGCCTGTTGCACTCCTTCACCAGAAACGTCCCTGGTGATTGATGGGTTTGGCGATTTCCTTGATATTTTATCAATTTCATCGATATAAATTATCCCTTTTTCAGCTTTTTTTACATCATAATCACAAGCTTGCAAAAGCCTCAGTATAACGTTTTCAACATCTTCTCCAACGTACCCAGCTTCAGTTAAAGTGGTAGCATCTGCAATGGCAAAGGGAACATCTAATATCCGAGCCAAAGTTTGAGCGATCAAAGTCTTTCCAGTACCTGTGGGACCGATCAATAAAACGTTAGATTTATCTAACTCAACATCATTGATATTCTTTGAAGAATATATTCTCTTATAATGATTGTAAACAGCAACAGAAATTATTTTCTTAGCTGTTTCTTGACCAATTACATATTTATCAAGTTCTGATTTTATCTGTCGTGGAGTTGGAAGAGGTTTAACTTTTGTTTCAGTCTTTTCCCCGTTTTTTGTTTTATTCTCTTCAACTAACTCTTGAAAAAGATTAATACACTCGTCACAAATATAAATACCGTTAGGACCGGCAATTAAAGCCCCTGCTTGGCTTGCTGGTTTCCCACAAAAAGAGCAATACTTTTCTGACATCAATAATTCCTCCTGTTCTGTGTTTCTTTACTCTGTTTAAGATCGAGACTAATTATACCATGTATATGTTAACATAAATTCACAATAGACTCATATATTTATCCCCACTATCGGGGGCAATGGTAACAATTCTTCTGCCTTTTTCCATTCTATCGGCTAATTTGACTGCTGCCAGGATATTTGCACCAGAAGATATCCCTACAAACAATCCTTCGTCTTTTGCAAGTTGTTTAGTCATTTCAATAGCTTCTTCGTCATTTATCTGGATTACTTCATCGATTAGATTCTGATCCAAATTATCTGGAATGAATCCCGCTCCTATACCTTGAATCTTATGTTTACCAGGGTTACCTCCAGATATAACAGGTGAACTGGTTGGTTCTACTGCCACTATTCTAACACATTCTGAAAATGCTTTTTTTAACGCCCTCGCTACCCCAGTTATTGTACCACCGGTTCCTACTCCTGCAACAAAAGCTTCCAAAGAATAGTCCATCTGTTTGATAATTTCAGGTCCGGTAGTTACTTCATGTGAATATGGATTGGCAGGATTTGAGAACTGATTGGGCATATACCCTTTTGTTTCGTTCACAATCTCTAAAGCTTTGTTAATTGCTCCTTTCATTCCTTGATCGGCGGGAGTAAGTATCAACTCGGCACCAAAAAACTTTAAAATTTTCTTTCTTTCTTCACTCATACTTTCAGGCATAGTTAATATGACTCGATAACCTCTGCTTCTACCAATTGCTGCCAAAGCTATGCCGGTGTTTCCACTCGTTGGTTCTACAATTATATTTTGGCTTTCATTAAGTTTGTTCTTAATTTCACCATCTCGTATCATAAAAAATGCAGGCCTATCTTTTACACTACCTGCGGGATTATTTTTTTCTAATTTAACAAAAACCCTTCCAGGTTGAATAATCTTTGATAATGTAATAATTGGAGTGTTCCCTATCGACGTGTAAATCAAAAGATCACCTTCCATATGTTTAATTTTATTTCAGATTAGATTCAACAAAAAATCTTTCACTGTTAAAAGTTTTTAAATAGAATCATTTAAATTACAAAATCCGAGTTTATCGTATTGTTTAAGTCATAGTAATTAGAAGAGGGACAATTGATTTTTTTAATTTTTGCCGGTACCCCAACTGCCAATGATTTAGGCGGCACATCCATTAAAACGACAGAGTTAGCGCCAATGACCGATTCATCTCCTATGTATATATGTCCAAGAACTTTAGCTCCAGCACCGATCATAACATTTTTACCAACTATTGGGTGTCTTTTTCCGGTGGTAACAGTTTTAGCTCCCAGAGTTACCCCATGGTAGATCAATGTCCCGCTACCAACGCTCGCAGTTTCTCCAATAACAACGCCAAAACCGTGGTCAATGACTACTCCAGGTTCAATATAGGCTGCGGGATGTATATCCATAGAATGTACTATCTTACTCAACACATATATAATGTAAGCAACAGGATAAATCTTGTGCCTATAAAAGAAATTAGCAAAACGGTAAGCCATCAACCCATGAAAAGGGATGGAAGTGAAAAATACCTTCCACTTGTTTTTTGCAACCGGATCTTTCTCGACGTACATATCTAAATCTTTTGATAAAGACTTGAAAATTCTTCCAAAATCCCGAAAGAAACTTAAAATACTTTTCATACATTTCCTCCCCGACTAAATTAAATATAACTAAAATTGTCGCTATTACAACAAAATTATATCTTAATTTCTTTTCAAGAGAACGATGTTTTTCTAAATTACTGTTAACGCTTTATCTCGGGGAGATAATTTAGTTAAGTTAACTTTCTGAACTCTTGAACTAAAAAACTGGCTCTTTTTTCGTTTTTCTTTTCTACCAAAACTAATTCTTTAGGGGATAAGTAAAATATTATATTTTCTGACATTCTCGATAAAATTGAGCGAATTTTTCTAATATGTATCGTTATTAAATATTGATTTTCAAAAGAATAGGGCAATTTAAAAGATATTTTTGAATTGTTGTTTTCTTTGTAAATGTAGCTGTTTCCTTTATTTAAGAGTAAGTAGGCAATATTACTTTCAGAAAATGTTACATATAGTTTTGATAAAACCTTTTTTAATTCCCTTGTGTTGATCTCTTTTTCTTCGACAAAGCTCTTTTGGGTTACCAACAAATTTTTATTGTAAGAAGGCATGGACGAACATATTTTAATGAATATTCCTGGCATTCTTAATACAATATCTTTTTTGTCTATACCAAACTCGAGGATAGAACTTTTTTTCAAAAGGTTTAAAGATTTAACTATATGCCGGGCGGAAATAAACGGAATTTCTCTATGAAACTCTTCCCGGACATTTCCGTAGATGCTGTTCAATTTATAATAATTACTCATATAACCAAAAATTAAGTTATCATTGAACGTAAAAAAGTCAATGACATCTCCTTCGTTGGCAGAAGCAGAAACAAAATCAAGTTTATTAAGAAAAGATCCTATTTCTTTCTTGCTTAATAAAGTAAATTCTCTACTAACCTCGATTTGTTGGGTATCCATCTTTTCGATTTTACTATTCAATGTGATCCCTTGAATTTCAAAGGATATGAGCTTATCTTCTACAGTTAATTTAACCAAAGAATCATCTTTTAACTTCGTATCCCTTATAATTCCCTTTAAGTATTGAATTGGAACTGAGGCAACCCCATCAAACGGAAGGAATTCTTTGGTAATATTCAGATATATCTTCGCACATCCATCTGTCGCATAAATTTTGAGAGCCCTGTCATAATAAAAGTAAGCATTTCTGAAGGAAGGTTCAACGGAACCACAGAATGCGTCAAGAAGTTTTGTAATATTTTTTAATTCACCATAAGTCAACCAACCTTCCATTTATTTCATCCTTTAAATAGTGACATTTGATTTGTTTCTGGCAAGTCTTTCAATACCCCTAATTCCCTTAAAGTCTCCACGTTCGTTCTGTTACACCCACTCTTTGCAGCAAAATCTTCTATGGATTTAAACCCGCTCTCTCTTGATTTAATAATATTTTCTGCAGCTTTTTCCCCTAGATTAGGGACCTTGATAAAAGGCACAACAAGAGAATTTCCATCTATCAAAAACTTTTTTGAATCAGACTTGTTCAAATCAACCATTTTAAAATTATAACCTCTGAGCATCATTTCCAATGCCAACTCTAATACGACCATCTCATTTTTTTTGCGAACATCCAAATCCATATTACGCAGTTCAAATATCCTTTTTTTGATTGCATCTCTACCGGAGAAAATGACTTTTAAGTTGAATTCATCACCTTTGACGGTAAAATACGTAGAATAAAAAGCTAAAGGATAATGAACTTTAAACCATGCGATTCTAAAGGCCATACTAACGTAAGCAGCCGCATGAGCTTTTGGAAAGAGATATTTAATTTTTTGACAAGAGATGATGAACCATTCAGGCACTTTTAATTCTTTCATTAGTTCAATGTCTTCTTCGTCGATACCTTTGCCTTTTCTCACCTTTTCCATTATCGAAAAAGCACTTTTGGGTGGAGCGCCTTTGGATAATAAATAATTCATTATATCATCTCTACAAGAAATTACCTCGTCTAAAGTTGCAATCTTCCTGTCTATCCAGTTTTTAGCTATTCCAGCCCATACATCGGTGCCATGTGATAAGCCAGATATTCTTACCAATTCAGAAAAACTCTTTGGCCTTGTGTCTTCCAACATCATTCTGACAAAAGTAGTACCAAACTCCGGGACCCCTAACGTTCCAACGGTTGTACCCAATTCATTTTTTAAGTCTATTTTCAATGCTTTTGTAGAAGAGAACAAACTCAAAGTTTTCTTATCGTCCATTGGGATCGTCATGGGGTCTACCCCAGTTAAATCAGACATCATTTTAATGAATGTAGGGTCATCGTGCCCGAGTGCGTCTAATTTTACAAGATCGTTATGTATTACGTGGTAATCAAAATGAGTAGTTTGAACATTTGATTTATTATCATTGGCGGGGAACTGAATCGGTGTGTAATCGTAAACTTCCTCTTCTTTTGGAACTATCATTAATCCACCCGGATGTTGTCCTGTCGTTCGTTTTACCCCTGTTATCGCCTTGACTATTCTCATTATTTCACTATTTTTTACTATCCCCTGCTCTTCGCAATATTTTTTAGCGAAGCCAAATGCAGTTCTATCTGCAATTGTTGATATAGTACCCGCTCGAAAAACATGATCTTCTCCGAACATTTTTTCTATGTATTTATGTGCCATGTTTTGGTAATCTCCAGAAAAATTCAAATCTATATCGGGTATTTTGTCACCTTCAAATCCCATGAATGTTTCAAATGGGATATCTTGGCCATCTTTTTTCATTTTTGCTCCACATTTTTCACATTTTTTATCGACAAGATCATACCCAGAACCTATTTCCTCTTTATCAAAAAACTCCACATTTTTACAACTTGGACATATATAATGAGGAGGTAGAGGATTTATCTCAGTTATTCCCAACATAGTAGCCACCAAAGAAGAACCAACGGAACCCCTGGAACCAACCAAGTACCCATCTTCTAAAGATTTTTGTACGATTTTTTGGGCAATTAGATAAAGTACCGCATAACCATGTTTTACGATGGATTCTAGTTCTCTATTCAATCGGCTTTCAACAATTTCTGGTAAAGGATTCCCATATATTTCATACGCTTTTTTCTTCGCAAGTTCTTCTATCTCTACTTCTGCATTCTCTATTTTTGGAGGATGAAGTTTGTTACTAAGAGGCTTTATTATTTCTATTTGATCTGCAATCTCATTAGTATTGGTTATGACAATTTTCTCGGCAATTTCTTTATCCCCAAAAATTCTTTGAGCTTCTTCTATCATCTCATCCGTTGTACGCAAATATCTGTGTGCAGAAGAAGTCTTTCTCTTTTCCCCTACTTTTAATGCGTTGTAAAAGATTTGATCTTCTTTATCTAAGTAATGAGCGTTTGAGACCATTACAACTGGCATGTTCAATTCGTTACCAAGGTTATATATATCTTGATAGATCTTTTTTAATTGTTCTTCTGAAATAGTTTTATCTGATAAAGCATCCAATGGAGTTAATTCCAGATAATCGTAAAATTTGGCGATTTCGATAATTTCATCATGAGATCCACCTCTGAGATAGGTCTGAAAGATTTCTCCATCTTCGGTTCCACTACTACCTATAAGCAAACCTTCTCTCATTCGGGATAGTTCACTTTTTAAAATCCTAGGTACTCTGTAAAAATATTTTACATGGGCATTTGAAACAAGTTTATAAAGGTTTTTAAGACCGGTTTTGTTTTTGACCAAAATAGTCGTATCGTTCGGTTGGATTCTCTTAAAATCTATGAATTTTTTTAATTTTTCAAGATCAGACAACATTTCCACATTCTGGGATTTTGCCATTTCTATAAGTTTTAAAAACACCAAAGCGGTTATATTAGCGTCTTCATGAGCCCTATGGTGTTCAAAACTACCGAGTTTTAGCTCCTCAACTACCTTAGCCAAGCCATAGCTTTTCAAAGTTAACAAGGATTTTGAAAGGGCTACGGTATCTATATAAGTTTGCTCAAAGTGTTCATTATAAACTCTTCTAACCCATTCCCGTATAAAACGGTAATCAAAAATTGCGTTATGTGCAACTAAAACCGCACCTTCTATGAAACTCAAAAATTGAGGTAGGACTTCCTCTATCGGTTTTTCAACTTCCAGCATCTGATTCGTTATACCTGTGAAATTACTTGTAAAGTTTGAGACAGGTTTTCTTGGCTTCACCAAACGATGAAACTTAGACACGATTTTCATATTCTTTATTTTCACGGCACCAATCTCAATAATTTCGTTCATGGCAGGTTCTAATCCAGTGGTTTCCAAGTCAAAAACAACAAACTCAGTTTCACTTATTTTTTTATCTTTTGTCAGCAAACTTATAATATTTACAAATTCATCAACGACATATGCTTGAATCCCAAAAATTGGTTTAATACCTACTGCGACCGCTTTTTCATAAAATTCTGGAATACTTTGAACAACACCAGAATCAGTTATAGCTACCGCCTTATGGCCCCAATTTTTTATCGTCTTCACTATTTCGCCCACATCGAGTAAACCTTCCATAGCACTTAGTTTTGAATGCAAATGAAGCTCCACCCTTTTTGTGGGGTAGTTATCTTTCCTTTCGAGAGTTTCTTCTTTTAACTTAACTATATTTGTAGGTCTAATTGCAAATTCATGACTAAAAGAATCATAAAAAATGCTTCCTTCAATTAATACGTTATCTCCCTCATCTAATTCATTGTTTAAATTATTAGCCGTTTCAGAAAATGTTTTTACAACCGCGGAACTTTTTTTATCAGTGATATAAAGAGTAGATATAGGACCTTTTTCATTGTACTCTTTGTAAAATATTTTCCCGTTAACTACCACGTTACTTCCTTCATTTGAAGGAAGTAACGATAACGGTTGTGGTACCTTTTTAAAATCCCTTCCCATAATTACGACTCTTTCTGTATCATCTAATTTTTTGGAAATATCTGAATTAGACATCAAGTTACTATCCTCGGTATCAGGCCTGTGATAACTATCATCGATAAAAGTGGGTTTTAAACTTTCATCTATCATGATTTGATAAGGGATTCTGTCACCGAGATATTTAAATAAAATATTATCCAATTCCTCTTTTTCTTTTGTTAGCCTGTTTATTACTATCGGTGAGTACGTTTTAAATACTATTTTGTTTTTTTGGTTATATTCTGGCTTTAAAAGTCTTAGATAATCTTTTAAACGATGATTCATTATCAACTGTTGCCAATTTCTTACGATAAATTCAGGTCCTTCATCATTTGTAAAAGAGATTTTGACTTCTCTCTTGAGAAGTCTACTAAAGAAAAGCTTCAATGAAGCTTCATCGATATCTTTACCTATATCCTGTAAATTGATTTCTGCCTCTTCGTCTTTTACAATGATTTCTCCACTTAGTTCAAAAGGAACAAAACCTACATTTTCCATCAAGAAATTTTTAATATCCTGCATTTTTGAAGCTCCTCCTAAAATTTCCATGACAAAAAGCCGTGGCTAATGCGTCTGCTGCATCATCTGGAGTAGGTGTCTTTTCCAACTTCAATAATAATTTTAAAGTCCTTTGAATCTGTCCTTTTTCAGCCCTTCCATATCCTGTAACAGCCTGTTTTATCTGAAAAGGTGTGTATTCATAAATTGGTATATTTTCTTTTTCTAAACAAAGTAGTATAACACCTCTAGCCTCTCCTACCTGTATGGCGGTTGCAACGTTTTTAAAGAAGTACAATTTTTCTACAGCAGACTCATCAGGCTTATAGGTTTCTATTAAGTTTCTAAGCTGTTCGTCTATGTTCAGTAACCTTTTGGGAAGTTCGTCTTCTTTGCTGGTGTATATTACACCATAATCAATTAAGTTGAACATGTTACCTTTTTTTTCAAGGACGCCGTATCCTATCCTCCCGTAGCCGGGATCTATTCCCAAAATTACCATTAAAGTACACTCCAAATACATTCAATTTCTTCTATTTCTTTGGGGATTTCTCTGGACAAGTTTTCGCATCCATTCTCAGTTATTAGAAGATCATCTTCTATGCGAACGCCGATACCCTCTTCTTCTATATAAAGGCCTGGTTCATTGGTAATAACCATTCCTGGTTTTAAAGGAATATTCTTACCTCCTACGTCATGGGTATCCAAACCTAAAAAGTGACTCACAGAATGAAAATAATATTTTGAAAGTTCTTCATCGGTTTTAATCAATCCTATTTTTTTACAACTTTCTGCTAAAGATGTCTTTGCGATTTCATTCAATTCAAAAAGGGTCAAACCTGGTTTTACTTGTGACTGAACTTCTTTCTGGGTATTTAAAACAATTTGGTAAATTTCTGCTTGTCTTGGGGAAAACTGTCTAGTTATGGGGAAAGTTCTTGATATATCCCCACTATAATAATTATATTGTGCCCCCAAGTCCAACAATACTAAATCGCCCTCTTCTGTTTTTCGTTCATTGGCAGAGTAATGTAAAATCGTAGAGTTTGGTCCTGAAGCTACTATTGGTTTAAAAGCAAAATCTTTTACCCCACTTTTTCTTAAAGAAAAATCGAAATATGCTTCGAGCTCGTACTCGTACATTCCAGGTTTTGAATTTTTAATTATGTTCAAAATCCCTTCTCTTGTAATTTCAATAGCTTTCTTAATATTATTAATTTCTTCTTCATCTTTAATAGTTCTCAATTCTGCGATTTTTGCTGAAACATCTTTTACACTGACATATGGAAATAATCTTTGTATTTCTTGAGCAATTAGCTTTTCTTTTGTCAAATTTTCCCAATGAGGAGATTTTAAATACAAATATAGACTCTTAATGTTAAACCTTGATAAGGTGTCTCCAATATATCCATTTAATTCATCCAAAAAAGATATATCTTCTTCTTGAATTTTACTAAACTTAGAACAATGTTCTTTGCTTGGTTTTTCACCAACCCACCTAGCTAACTTTGGATCGTTTCTTTCTATGAATAGTTTTTCAACTGTTTTTAATTCGGTTTTGTGAATTACTAAATAAGCGTTTTCTATATCTAAATCAGTAAAATAATAGAAGTTTCGATCCGGAGTAAAGCTATAGGTTTCGTCTGCGCTTTTTACTGGACTCTTTCCTGAGTAAAGAATCAACATCGAACCTTCTTCCAAACTGCTGCTTATTTTCTCTCTTCTACTTTTCACATCAGCCATATTGACCCCTCCTAATCCGGGGGCGTTAAGGGGATTCCCCCTTAAGAACCCCTAATTTCGCAGAACATCGTTTGCGTAGCAAACGAGAATTTGGAAATTGTTTCTAAATCATTATAAAGAACCATTTTGCACAAAGCTGCAAAAGTTTTAAATCCACTCTTTTTATTATATCATTAAAATATCATACTTTTATTTAAAGAAATAACTTTTTTAGACGATTATATACTAGAAGTTAATCTAAAAAAGGAGTGAGTACAATGTTTGATGATGAGAATATAAAGTTAAAAATAAGTGGTGTAAAAACTGATAATTTAGATATTCCAGTAGATAAGTACAGTACTTTTGAAGAAATGGTACAAGACTATATTAACAAAACGAAAGGCGTTTTAACTAAAATAACCATCAATGAAAAAGAAATTCCTTTGAATTATTACGATGAAATAAAGGATTCTTTCTTTGAAGGTGGAGAAGAGGTAGAGTTGGAATTCACATCAAAAAAAGAAGTTTTGTTCGATCTTATCTCCCAATCACTTGAATATATTAGTAAGGTTAGGGAAAATTTAGAAAGGGTTTCAAAAGAAGTTTTGCTTAATACAAACGAAGGGCATAAAATGCTTAACAGTATTGCAGAAGGTTTGCAAGCACTATTAGACGTCATAGAACAAACACGAGCTTTCAGCGAGGAAGATTTTTACAACCCAGGGGACTTAGACGACGTACAAAATGTTGTCCAAGATATAATTAGATCTCAAGGTGAACAAGATTATTTGGAGCTTTCAGACATCATTGAATTTGATTTCAGTGAAGTTTTGTCTACCTTTGAAACAATTTTAAAAAATGCTCAAAAAACTCTTGAGAAAAAAGGGGTGTAATTTGAATGTACAATAATAATCAAAACGCTAACTATTATTTTGAAAACAGTATAAAAACAGCTAGTCCTGCAAAGTTAGTCGAACTTTTGTATCAAAATTCGATCGAAAGAATAAATAAGGCAATAAAAGCTATTGAAAACAAAAATTTTTCCGAGGCCAATAAACAGATCATAAGAGTTGAAGACATAGTCACAGAACTCAACGTTTCTTTGAATCTTGAAAAAGGTGGAGAGATTGCTAAAAATCTCAGAGCACTATACAATTACATGTATCAAAGATTGTTAGAATCAAATACCAAAAAAGATACTGAAATTTTAAAAGAAGTAAGATCTTTTCTACAAGAGCTCTTAGATACTTGGAAAGAGATCTTGAAAAAAGAAGTCAAAACTTCTCGAGAGTTAAATGCCAAATCCGTCGACCCAAAATTTGATCTTCAATATTAAAAATTTAAAAACCCTCCAAAATCATAAGCGACTTTTGGAGGGTTTTTGTTTAATCAATTCTGAAATCTATCCCATCGTAGATCTTCAACATCTTTATTTCGTGAAGTGATGGCTCCAAAAGCCTTTCTTCAAGAATTTTATCGGTATCTATACTTACGTTTGCAATGACGTCTTCTTCGTCTCCCAATTTAATTAGGGTATCCCCGTGCGGATCTACAGCTATGGAATTTCCACAGAAAGGGATCGAATCTTCAGAGGGCTTACCAACGGCGTTTACACCGATTGCAAACAATTGATTATCTTGTGCTCGTGCGGATGTTCTTACTTCCACTAATTTTTCAAAACCTTTTGGAACAGCAGATGTAATTATTAGTATTTGTGCCCCTCTAAGTGCCATTATCCTATATAATTCAGGAAAGGCATGATCATAACAAATTGATAAACCTATTTTTATACCCTTCCAATCTATTATCTCAATAGACGTTCCTTCGGAAAGTCTAAACTTTTCTTTTGGAAAAACAAAGATTTTTCTATACTTACCAAGTAATTTACCTGATTCATCTATTAAAATCGAGGTATCGTAATACTTGCCAATTATTAAAGGGTCTTTTTCTAAAATGTTTGCAACAATAGAGATGTTGTATTTTTTTGCTATTCTTACAACTTCTTGAGTTGTTTCTCCGTCAGGTATAATTTCGGCAAGATTTTCAGCGTAATTGTTAATACTTTCAAGATCGTATCCTATGTTAAAAAACTCTGGTAGAATGTATAAATCCGCCTTTTTTACTTCTTTTGAAATCAATGAATCTAACTTTTTAAGGTTTGTTCCTTTGTCGTTCAATTTTGAATTTAATTGTACTAAACCAAATATTTTTTTCATAATGATGTCCCCCACTGTATAATGTGTATGGATGTGAAACTATTTGAGAGTGGCTAGTAAAAACTCTATTCCCCTTCTTTTTATTCTTACATCGTTCAACTCTACAATTATATGTTCTATTTTTGAAGAATCCACACGTTCAATTTTAGATCTGTTATATAACGAGGATAACTCTAATTCTAACGCTTTTCTCATTAATTTATACTTTTCAAAATGCAATTCGTATCTACTAATACCTTGAGTTTCCTTTATTTTCTTATCTATATCCTTTATTTGTTCTTTAAGGTCTCTGACTTCTCTTTCCATTTTATTTATTATACTTATATCCGGTTTTGAAAGATCTTCAGAGATATCCCACGTAAATTTAGGATATACGATGTTAACTTTTGAGCCTTGATCATCAGAAAAAGTATTTAAAGATAGCTTAGGTATTTTTAACGTTAATATCTCTTTTGGCTTGATCGTCCCATCAAATTCTTCTAATTCGTTCTCTAACAAATCGGTTTTTATTGCTTTTTGAGGTAATCTTATCTCTTTTTTCTTGTGAGTAGGATTAAAAAACCGTAGAGTCATCCCTTCTTTATCTATTGAGGGTTTCATATTCACAAATTCTATATTTTCGTCCACTGAAGAATAGAATTTATGAACCACCCTGGCCTGGTTTTCTAAGCTTGAATTATTAATATGTTTATAAAACAATAAAGGTGGATTGATAAAGGAATTTTTGTATTTCAAAAAATCATTTTTTGGTGATATACAAAAGGCGGTCTCGATTTTCATTTTTCTTTTTACTTCTGCTCCAGGAGTATACATTACGGGACCGGCATCTCCAATTCTTCCTTTTACGTTTTCGAGAGAAAGCCAACTTACGGATCTTAATAAAATTAAAGAAACAGCTTTTTTTGAAGAAAACGCCCCAGACGGGGTCAAGGATGTCGTAGAATGTGTGGTATAACTATAAATCCCTTTTGCCATAAAGGCTGCAAAATAGTCATCCTTTTCTAAACCAACGTAGTCCTTCATAGGAAAAACGTTATTAAAAGCGATTTCTCTTGCAGCAACTAAAAACTTTTTCATTTCTTCTTCAGGTTCCTCATATTTTATTTCGTATGGTCTTTTTACAGAATCAAAAGGAGCACCGGCATTTATATCTCCACCTCCGATTAAGGATAAAAGTAATCCATAATCTGATCCTTTTCCCAAAGATTCAATTTCGATGTTGATATAGGGCAATTCTGAAAATGTCAAAGAAAGGGTGAAATCAACTTCTTTACTGGTAAAATCAAGAGCTATTTTGGAGTAGTTATCTGATCGTGCTTTCAATCTCATTCCTGAGAAAGTTAAGTTCAGTTCTTTATCAAAGGCAGAAGAGTATTCATCACCCTTGTCTTCTACCAAAACTGGTTTGATTAAATAATCCTTATTTTCCTTTTTAATATGAAGTTTCCCATTTTCGACGATGGCTTTGAAATGTTTGTTCTCCCAATGAAAACTATTTATGGGTTTTTCCCAATATCTTACTTTATACTTTTTTAAATCAACTTTTGATAAACTACCTGACGGTGCAGAAAATCTATAAAGGGTTTCTTTATTTTCAAATAATACAGGCAATTCCTGAGGATTCAAATTTAGGCAAGTGTAACCTAAAGGTAAAACCTGATCTACCTTATCCAAAACTTTATTTAAAGTTGATTCAAAAATCTCTTTAATTTTATTGTATCTTTCTTCCATGTCTTCATGAATCTGATCTACTCCTACTCCGCCTATGCTGTCGTGGACTAAGTTCATCACTAAATATTCCCAAGCCTTTTGTATCTCTTTATCGTATTCAGAATTATCTACGATAGCAATTAACGGCTCTAATACTTTAGAGAGGATATATTCAGAATGCCAATTCATAATTTTTAAATACTGTCTTGTTGATAAACTACCAGGAAATACCGAAACAATACTTCCATCCATGAGTTCACCAACGTATTCTCCAATTAAAGATGGGTCTTCTTGGTTAAAATACTCTTTTATAAACTCATCTGGAAAAACTGTTTTTAATTCTCCATCAGTGGGATCTTCTGGCACAGGGTCCAGGTCGTATCCGTTTAGTAAAGGAAGGTAATTAGTTTTTGAATATTTTTTTAGCTTGTTAATTTCCAACTCCAATCTTTTTTCCATAACATCTGGATAATCTTTCAACCTCATGATATTCCTATAACTATCTAGTAAATATATTCCATGAATTTTGCTACCATCAGGACTGCTCCAAGTAAACCCAATTTTTGGAAATTTCATTTTTAAACCTCTCCAGAGGAAACAACTTTCTATTTCACATTGAGAATTAATTTGTGCAACTTGAGACAAAAAGCCAAAATTATCCAATAACCAACCTATCTTCATAATATTTCCAAAGTTTTTAGCTTCCTGATTACCCAATATAATATTTCTAATTGAGCTTTCTTCAGAGACTCTCCAATCAATTTGTCCGTAGTATGGCCCAAAAGCTATGTTTTTAGAGTATTTTTTCAATTCGTCTTCTGCTTTTTTTCGTTCTTCTCCTTGAAAATTGCTTAGATAATCTTTCACCAGCAACATTTGCCCATCTAACACGAATTTGTATTCAGGATTATTATCAATTAACTGGAAGAGTTTTTGAAATAAACTTGGTAACATTTTTTTTGTTGCGTCAGTGGGAGCGAACCATTCTCTATCCCAATGAGTGTGTGAAATGATGTAGTACATCTCTTCGCCTCCAATTATCCTTTAATTGAACCAGCCTGTATTCCTTGTAAGAGTTGTCTCTGAAAGAATATTATTATTATCAAAATTGGTATCATACCAATTACTATAGCTGCACTAAGTAAACCCCAATCTATACTGTAAAGTCCCAAAAATCTGTACATTGCAACTTGGAAAACAGTCTTACTAGGAGAACTTATTAAGATCATAGGTAAAACAAATTCATTCCATGCAAATCTGAAAGTGAATATGAAAGATATACTTAAACCAGGCCAAGATAAAGGCATTATTACTTTAGTAAATCTTTGCATGGTTGAGGCACCGTCAAGCGCTGCTGCCTCTTCTAAAGAAATAGGGATGGTATCAAAATGATTTTTGAGAATAAAAATATTCAACGGTATTATTAAAACCTGATAAGCAAGAATTACTCCCGCATATGTGTCTAATAAACCCATCCTCTGAAATATCAAATAGAGCGGGATTGTGTTCATAGTTATAGGAATCATAAAAACTCCCATTACTGCAGCTAAAAGTTGCTTTTTTCCTTTGAAGTGGTACCTTGAAAAGGAAAATGCTGCTAATGCTGAAATTATAACACATAGTAAGGTTGCTGGAACCGCTACTATAATACTATTCAGAAAACTTCTCATCATTTGGTCATCTTGAAAAAGAATTTGATAATTTTGAAAGGTCACTTCTTTAGGAATTAAGCTAGGAGGAAATTCTCTTGCTTCCTCCGGTGTTTTCAGTGAAGTAACAAACACCCAAAATATAGGCATTATCGTATAAACAGCAAATATAACAAGAATGATAAATAATATGGCTCTAATTGTTTTATTCTTTTTGGTCATGCCTCCTCACCTCTCAATGCTCGTAGATAAAGGAAAGAAACTGTCAAATTTATAATGAGTAGAACTATTCCTATGGCCGCACCAATAGACAGATTACCTTGCTCAAAACCTTGTTTATACATATACAAAGATGCCGTTGTAGTAGACATTAAAGGCCCTCCTCCTGTCAATACCAACTGAAGATCAAAAAGATTTACACTCCACATAGAAGTAAGGATCAAATTTATCCCTAAAAAAGGTGCCAACAAAGGCAGCGTTATATTGAAAAAACTTTGAAGTGGACCAGCACCATCAATTTTAGCTGCCTCATACAAATTTCTATCGATTGTCAACAACGAGGATTCTTGAAAAAGTATAGAAAACGGCGTACCGAACCATATATTAGCTATCAATAAGGATATCAAGGCCATATTTGGATCTGATATCCAATTTACAGGCTGCATTCCTACTCTTATAAGCAAACCATTTATCAATCCAAAATAATCGTTGTACATCCATTGCCAAGAAAATCCAACAATAGTGGCTGACAAAAGCCATGGAAGTATAAAAAGAACTCTAAAAAATTTAGTTCCCCAAACTCTTTCAATTAAAATCCTGGCTATTAAAAAGCCTATAAAAATTTGAAAAAATACCGATCCTAATACAAAAAAGAGTGTAACTTTTAAAGATTGTAAAAAATATTCATCTTGAAAAATTTTTACCCAGTTTTGGAAACCAACAAAGGGCCAAACGTTGTTTATATTAGTAGTCTTGACATTATGCAATGAAATGCTGAAATTCCAAAATACAGGAAAAATCATCAAAAAAAACATTATGGACAAAGCAGGGAGTAACAATAAAAAAGGCATCCACTTTTTCCTTTGCATTGATTCACCACCTCCGTCTATTCTTCACTAAAAGCAGCCTCCTTTAAAGAAGGAGGACTGCTGTGTTAAAATTTTTACTTTTAAGGAATCCCTTAGAAGATCAAAATTTCTTCAACCTTTTTTGAAGCATTTTTCAGGGCATCCTCTGGAGTTTTTACGCCATAATAGACTTCTTCTATTGCTATTCGCAGTGACTCAGCTATTTGAGGATATTCGGGAATATTTGGTCTTCCTTTCCCAATTGCCACCGCTTTCATAAGATCCTCGAAGAAAGGTATCTCATTTTCAAGAGTCGATTTATAGGGATCTTGTTCGGCTATGGTTTTTTGTGTGGGCAAGTAAACGTATTTAGCCAAAACTGGAGTTAAAACTTCTGGATCAAGCATTATAGTCATCAATTCCCATGCTAACTCGGGATGCTGGGATGTTGAAGGAATAGCTAACAGCCAACCACCCATCATCGTTGAACTTTTCATACCCTCTTCTGGAACTGGAAATCCTGGTATCATACCAATTTGATTGAAATCAAATCCTTCAGGAAATTTCCCTAACAACCAACTTCCTTCGATCATTACGGCAAATCTCTTATCAGCAAATTCTTGGCCCCATTGATGTTGAACTTGTGGCCTTATACCTATCTCTACTTGATCTCTCAAGAAAGTTAGTGCCTTTACCCCTGCCTCGCCATAAAAAGCCGGGTAATACTCTCCATCTTTCTGTTCGAGAATTTCTCCACCATTCATCCATAGATATGGAAACCACATATCAGGTGAATGACTAGCAGCAACCAAATGCATAGGTAATATGCCCTTTTTCATAGTAACAGGAGCTAATTTCTTATAAGCCTCAATGTATCCATCCCAAGTTTTCAGCATTTCGGGATCTACGCCTGCTTCTTCTAACAAATCTTTCCAATACCAAGTTACTCGTGCGTCTGTCCAAGTCCAGATGCTGTAAAACTTGCCATCAAACTTTGAACCGTCTACATTTGCAGGATAAAATTCATCAATCCTTCCCCAAGAGTTAACTTCCTTTGTAATATCTTTTAGAAAACCTGATTGTGCAAACTCTCCCAACCATATTTGATCGACTGAAACTAAATCTCTTGGAGTTTTTCCAGCAGTCAAAGTGATAAGTTTAGACCTCGTATCATCGTATGGAAGTACTTCGTACTCCATAGTGATCTCCATATCTGGATGTCTTTTGTTCAACTCTTCTAAAGCTACTGAAATCAACATGTGCCACCTATCCGCAGGAGCAGCAAATGTTCCAGTTAAAACGACTTTTTCCACTGCTAAAGCCATACTCGAAAAAATAATAACAAATAACACAAAACTCACTAAAAACTTCCTACTCATCTTGATTCCTCCTCACTTGATTTTTTGCCCTGTTGAATCACGCCATACAACTTCAACGGGCAAAGTAATTTTGAAATCCTCGCTATTATTTTCACCCTGAATAATTGAAACTAAATATTTTGCTGCTACCTCACCTATATTTCGTAAAGGTTGCCTTACTGTGGTAAGATTTGGAAAGATACTTTGGGCTATTGGTCTATCATCAAATCCATATAATTTCATTTTTTCTGGTACTGAAAGACCTCTTACTTGCAACGCCGTCAAAGTACTTACCGCTACGATATCGTTACAACAAAAAATAGTATCTACATGGTTCTTCAAACATTTGTCTATAGCTCTGTCCATCTCATTTTTCCCCACTATTTCACTATAAACGGGAATATTATGCTCTTTACAAGCGTCAAACATTCCGTTATATCTTTCTTTCACGGAACTAATAGAAAAATCTTCTTCAGTGAAAAACATTATAGATTTAACCGTTGAATTGTGAATAAGTTCTTTAGTTAAGTTATAAGCACCTAAGTAATTATCAGACTGAACGAGAGGTTTTCTAATATCGTTAACCGTTTTATCTACAAAAACCATAGGAACCTCTTTTTTTAATAACCTTTTGAAGATTTCATCTTCTACCAATTCTTTTGTAGGAAGGATTATATATCCTTTTGGGTTAGAAGAGAGAATATATTTCATTTTTAATTTCGTTATAGCGGAATTAGAATCTATAAACTGAACGAAAGGTTCGTATTCTGTGTTGTGATAAGCCTTCTCAATCCCCGCCAATATCTCAAAAGATAAATATTCATGTGAAATAGGAAGAACAACACCTATTTTGCTTTTTTCTTGCATTGGACTTGAAGAAGGCCCTTTTATTGGGGAGACAAATGTCCCCAAACCTTGAATCCGATAAAGGTAACCTTCAAAAACTAATTTATCCAGTGCTTTCCTGACAGTTTCTCTACTTACTTTAAATTCCTTGGCTAAAGCCTTTTCTGATGGTATCTGTTCATCAGGATGATACGTTCCATTTTCTATATTTGTTATCAAAAACTCCTCTATTTGTTCGTATTTTGGTTTGTTATTCATATTCCTTTACTCCTTATGTACGTACATGTCTAGACATATTATAACAATACAATTAAAATAAACAAAATCCGAATAACGGTAATTATATCCATTTAGAGGTAATTATTTGCGATTAAAGGGATTTTCCTCCATTTTTTAAAGAATTAGAAAAAATTAGAAAAATAATAGTATAATTAAAAAACCTGATATCCCTACAACTGCAACCGCAAAAAAATAACAAAAGATCGAGGAGGAAATATTTTGACTAATTTCAAAGAACAAGCTCATAAAATCTTAGAAGAAAGTCTTGTAATCGATGCACACTTTGATTTACTAATGGATGTAGCAAATCAAAGGAAATATGGGATTCACAAAGTTATAGAAAACGATCATCTCGACAATTTTCGCAAAGGAGGACTAAATGCCGTAGTTTCCTCTTTGTTTATCGAAAGTTTTTTAACCCCCGAAATCTCATTAAGAGAGGCTTTAGACCAAATCAGTTCATTTTACAAGGAATTAGAAGAATCAAGCGATTATTTAATGTTATGTAAATCCTACGAAGATATAATTAAAGCAAAAGAAAGTAATAAAATCGGAATATTTTTATCTTTTGAAGGAGTTGAACCTCTATACAACGATTTAGATTTACTCGATATCTTTTACCGTTTAGGTGTGAGATTTGTCGGGCTGACTTGGAGTAGAAGGAACTACGCTGGTGATGGAAGCAAGTTTCTACCGCCAGACCCCAAGAAAAACTCGAACGGTTTATCTGATTTTGGAATTGATTTAGTTAAAAAAGCTCAAAGCTTAGGTATGGTAATAGATGTTAGCCATTTAAACGACAAAGGATTTTGGCAAATTATCGAGCTTAGTAAAGGACCTATAATAGCTTCCCATTCTGATTGTAGAAAGATAGTAAACTTAGAAAGAAACCTCTCTGATTCACAGATAAAGGCGATAGCAGATACCGATGGAGTAATAGGAATAAACGCCTATAACAAAATCGTATCGAATGATCCGAAAAAAGCCGACGTTGATGATTTAGTTAAACATATAGATCACATTGTAAACTTAGTAGGTATTGAGTATGTTGGTTTAGGATTTGATTTCTGTGAGCACCTAAAAAAATTCAACCCCCAGTTTGTGAACGAACTTAATCCATCTCCATCTTTTCAAGTTTTAGACAACCATTCAAACATTGCATTACTCGTTGAGAAATTACTACAAAGGGGATACGGTGAACAAGATATAAAGAAGATATTAGGAGAAAATTTTTCAAGGGTGTATAAAAAGGTACTAATTCATTAGAAATTTTAAATTAGTAAATTTGAAAAAATTTGGTAAAATAAGAAAGGGAGAAAGCTTTCAAACTCTGTAGATATTGATGTTATTTTTTGTGACTCTGATACAACCCTAGCAGTTGCTGAAAAACTTGATTGAAAGATTTATCAGAGATAAAAGAGGTTTTGGAATATGCCAGATAGAGATGTAAAAACAATACAAGATCTCATATATTATCAATATGCCAAAATTATAGCAAGAAGCGCTTTTTCCATCCCTAATGGAAATATTGCGAAGAAAGAGCATTATGGATTTATAAAAAAGACATTTTTAGAATTAAAAAACGGTGTTAAATCTTGGTCAGAAATTACTCGTGAAGATTGGCAATTTGTGGAATCTTCCAAGGAATGTATATATTGCGGAGCGAAAAGCGATATTCAAAAAGAACATATTGTTCCGAGGTCTTTGCAAATTACCTCCAAGTGTAAAACATGTGACAAAATCCAAGGCATTCACAACCAAGTATGGGCGTGTAAACAATGTAATTATTCAAAAGGCACGAAAGGTCTTTATGAATTCTACAAGGCAAAATTTCCAAATGAAAAGAAATTCTACGACTTAATTCCACCACTATTAGAGAAGAAATACTTAAAGACAATTTATAATTGTCATAAATGTGCTGGAACTCTAAACTTGGGTGATCTAGATGGCGACGGAAAAATAACTGTACTGGATATTGACTTCATACTTCATTGAACTTCTCTAAAAACGGTATTTGTGCCTTTTACGAGCTAATAAAAATATAAACATTGCTTTTATGCCTAAACTTTATCAGGCACAACCTTTAACTGGTTTTAAATATTTACATGGCAGAAAAGGAGACAAAGCGTTTCATATTGGACCTTTGAATGCTCCTGTTACGATGGAAGAAGTGGAAAAGGTGGTTATTGAGTGTAGAGCTAATGATTTCAACAAAGCAGATGTTCTTGGCTGGGAGTGGAGTTATGAAGTTAACGAACTCGCTAAAGCACGAGCAAAGGAAAATGAAGTTGTACTCAAAATCACTGATTTTCAAATCCCACCCACAGGAGAACTTGCACAGATTTCCAGTAAAGTAAAAGACCCAAGAGATCTCATGGATTAATGGGCAATTGATTGGGATTGTGAAGCTAAACATAAAGATGATGAAGCAGGTGAATACCAGATAATGGTTAAGGTGGTGGATGTTTTCGCGAATGGCACGAATAAGGTGTCGGAGGTGAAAAATGAAATGAAGATCAAATCAATAACAATCCATAATTTTCGTTCATTAAAAGACGCTATGCTTGATTTATATGATTACAATGTGCTAGTTGGAGCTAACAATGTAGGAAAATCTAATGTCCTAACAGCATTAAGGATTTTCTATGAAAATGAAAAATACAATGAAAAATTCGACTTTCCAAAATTTCAAACGGATGACAATGAAAGCTGGATTGAAATAGAATATTCGCTGGAAGATGATGAATTTCCCAATTTGAAAAACGAATATAAAAGTTTGAATAACATTCTGAAAGTAAGAAAATATCTTAAATCGGAAGATAAAAATAAAGTAAAAAACAACCAAAGTAACATATATGGTTACGAAAATGGTCACCTTTCAGAAAATTTATTTTATGGAGCAAAGAACATTTCAGAGGCAAAATTAGGATCAGTTATCTATATTCCAGAATTATCCACAACTGATGAAACTCTAAAGTTAACTGGACCTTCCCCTTTAAGAGACGTAATAACCTTTGTTATGAAGAAAGTTGTTAAAACTAGTGAATCTTTTGATAAATTAAATACAGCCTTTGAAGAATTCAATAGTAAATTTAAAGAAGAATCTTCAAAAGATGGTTTTTCATTAGGCAAAATGATGGAAGAAATAAATGATAGTTTAAAAGAGTGGGAAGTAGAATTTAATTTCAATATAAATCCTATAAGGCATGAAGACATAATAAAAAACTTAGTTTCACACTATGTAGTAGATAAGAATTTAGAGGAAAGAATAGATGTTAAATGTCTTGGTCAAGGACTTCAACGACATTTGATTTACACTCTTCTAAAACTTTCTTCACAATATACTGAAAAGAAAACTTACGAAAAAAAAGAATTCTTACCAGAACTTAATCTAATACTGTTTGATGAACCTGAGGCGTTTTTACATCCGGCTCAACAAGAATTTCTTAACACTAGTTTAAAGTCTTTATCCTCTGAAGAGGGCCAACAGGTTATTATAGCGACTCATTCACCAATTTTCATAAGTAAAAACATCGAGGATATTCCAGCATTAATAAAATTAAAAAGGGATAAAGGCATCACGCAGATTTTTCAGGTATCAAAGGATAAACAAAGAAAAATTATTGAGCAAAATAATGAACTGGTACAAATGCTAAAAAATAAATTAGTTGAGAAATCAATTGATCAAGCAATGGAAAATAGCATTAAAAATATTATGGGTAGTACAGAGGATGACGAGAGAATGGAACAGGAAGCAATTCGTTACCTTTTATGGCTTGATTCGGAAAGATGTTCAGCATTTTTCGCGGATATTGTGCTGATATGTGAAGGAGCTACAGAAAAGACATTTATTGACTATCTCATAAAAAACAAATGGAATGATATAAGGAAAAAGAGAATTTATGTTTTGGACGCAATGGGAAAGTTTAACATTCACCGATATATGAATTTATTTAGGGAATTAGGAATATATCATTCCGTTTTAGCAGACAAGGATGAGAACAAAAATGCTCACGAATTTATTAATCAATTTATTGAGAAACAGAAAAACGAGTTTACCAAATCTATAGATTTCTTTGATAAAGATATAGAATCTTTCCTCGGAATTCCACAAAGCACTCGAAGAGACAGAAAACCACTAAATGTGATGTGGCATTATATTAATAACGAAATTGATGAGAAGAAAGTTGATGAATTAAAGGAAAAAATAACAAAATTGATAGGTGAATAAAAATCAAACCGAATGATATTTTACATCCAGAGCTTAAATGCTCTCGCAAGGCATATTTAGCCAACGAATTACGCAAAGTAGTGATTAATACCCACTTTATACCTTCAAAATGCCACATAATATGCGGGTTTAAGAATGTGCCCAAATGCTTGGCTTAGCCTCGCACTTCGCAGGTGCGCAAAAAGATATCTGAAATTACCCTTAAGATAGGAGGTTGAAAATGTTCGGAATAAAAGAATTGAAAGAGAACATCAAAGTAACCGAAACAACGGTTGAATGTCCGGTTAAAGGTTGCAGTGAAAAAGTGAAACGGCAGAGAGGAGTCTTCAAAAGGGAAGAGAGCTTCAGATGCCCAAAGCACAATATCTATATCTCACCATCAACTTTTGAATATCAAAGTGAATTAGACAATCTACTCTGGAAAGATGAGGCTGATTTGGATTTGCTTAATAGAATAAAGAAAGTAAAACGTGAAAGCCGAATCGCGCGAGACAATAGCGAAGATGCAGTTACTTGGAATGTTTTCAGATTTTTGGAGAGAAATAATTTGGTTGAAAGTACTCTAAGTTCTATCATCGGTACCACTTTAAGATCATCTGAAGTAATATATTGGTCATATAGTCAACAAGAGGATTCCAGTTGGTCTGAATTAAACAAAGCCAGAGAAGAATTTGGTGAAGAAATAAAAAGAAGTTCAGAACCAGATGTTATAATCAAAACTGACTCTACAATGTTCTTTATTGAGGCAAAATTGACTGCTGGAAATGAAACAAATCCAGGAAATATTAATGATTCTAAGAAATATAAAACCGGTGGCAATGACTGGTTTTCAAAGGTCTTTAAGTCGGATTTCGAAAAGGTTGCGATAGTTGAGAAGAAATATGAGTTATTACGTTTCTGGTTACTTGGAACTTGGTTAGCAAAACAAGAAGGTTTAAATTTCTACCTTGTCAATCTTGTATTGTCTGAACGAGAGAAAGACATTGAAGAGATTTTTAAAAGACATCTCTATGAAACCCCGAGTAGGAAATTCATTCGTATTACTTGGGAAGATATTTGTCAACAAATCCTAAATAGCGGTTTCACAGGAACAGATAAAAATACAATGATAAAATATTTTGAGAATAAAACCATTGGATATGATTGGAATGGAAAATTACAAAGAGCATTTTCAATACCATGATGACATCAGATAACTTAGCATAAAAGACTCGTAGCCCCAAAAACTCATCCATATTTTTGCTTTGCAAAGACTTCTTTTATGCTGGAAATGTTATGCGAAATTGTTTTGGGGCAGCTTAAATTTATTTATATTATTCACAGATAAAAGAATTATCAAACCATTCCAAAAATATGATAAAATAAAAAAGTACAAAACCATATTAGGGAGTTAAGGGATGCCAGGATATTTAACACACATTATCTTCGGTCATAAGATTTTTCCAAACAGTTTGAAAAATGTGAAGATGTTTAACCTTGGACTGATGGGCCCAGATATTTTTTATTACAATATTTCTGATCCCAAATATCACATTATTGGTGAAACGTTGCATAATGTTGATTTGACAAGGTTAATAAGAGAGATTCAAAAGGAAAGTCCAGAGTATGCCTTAGGTTTATATCTACATTCTTATCTTGATATGAAAATACATCCACGAATCAATATCATAGAAAGAAACACTGGCAAATCACATACTAAAATAGAAACCTTGATCGATGCAGCTCTATTAAAAAAAGAGTGGAACACCACTGTTTTCAGGTTAGACAAGCATTTTTTCCCCAACAAATTACCAGCCAGGTTTATGAGGATCTTTGATGAAGTTCTTTACGAATATTACGAGATAGAAGATGTGAATATTAAAAGCTTGTATGATGTTTTTTTGAAAAATTTTTTCTTCTTATACAAATGGTATCCTATCAAGGCGGTTGCTTCGTATGTGCTCTACGTTGTTTCCGTGGGAAGATTCGATTACAAGGACTATTTTATATTTAGAACCCCTTCCTTGGATATTCTGAATGATTTTGGAATAGAAACATTGTGGAAAGAGTCTTTGAATGAAATTGATCAACTACTATCCGAAAAATTTGATTAAAACTAATGAAAAAGGGATGTGAAACTTTAATATGGCAACAGGTAATTTAGTAGTAATTGTTGGACCTATGTATTCTGGCAAAACTTCCGAATTAATCTCTTTCATTGAAATTTACACACTTGGTAAAAAGAAAATAAAAGTCTTCAAACCTTTGTTAGATAACCGATACAATGAAACTTACATTGTATCCCACTCTAATACATCGGTTAAAGCCATCCCCATCAATAACTCCGCTGAAATTTTGCCTAAACTTGATGGAGACGAAAAAGCGGTTTTTATAGATGAAATTCAGTTTCTAGACGAGCCCCTTAGAGAAGTTGTTGTCGAGATGATCAATTCAGGTAAGGATGTTTATTGTGCTGGTTTGGATTTGAGTTATAAAAATAATCCATTCAAAGTTACTTCACTTTTAATGGCTCATGCAGACACGGTAATTAAAAAGAAAGCCGTTTGCCATGAATGTGGGGAGTATAGAGGTACAATATCTTACAAGATCGTTGAAAACGGTGGAGAAATAGATGTTGGGGGATTTGAAAAATATATCGCCGTCTGTAGAGATTGCTACTTGAAGTTGAATGAAAAAAAACAAAATCAAGATAAAAAACTGAAACAAGGGGGTTGATCTATGAGAATTACAAGCATCTATGATAACACAGAATTAGCCAATAAAGTGAAAATCCCTTGGTTGGGCTATGGGACGTACAAAGCCCATGGAGATGAGTTGATAGAGGGTGTAAAGTACGCTTTAAGTATAGGATACAGATTGATAGATACTGCAGAAATGTACGAAAACGAAGAAGAGATAGGTAAAGCAATCAGGCAAAGTAAAATACCGAGAGATGAAATTTTTATAACCTCCAAAGTATGGAATACGAACCAAGGTTTTGAAAGTACTTTAAACTCTTTTGAAAATTCATTAAAAAGATTGGGAACAGATTATTTAGACTTATACTTAATTCATTGGCCTGTAAGTGGAAGATATATAGAAACCTGGAAAGCTCTTGAAAAGCTGTATAAGGAAGGTAGAGTAAGAGCTATTGGTGTGAGTAACTTTTTAATTCATCATCTCCAAGATATAATAAACAACTGTGAAATTACCCCTATGGTGAATCAAGTAGAATTTCATCCATACTTACTGCAAAGAGATCTTTTGGATTTCTGTCAAAGAAATAAGATACAGCTAGAGGCTTGGAGTCCATTAATGAGAGGAAGAGTTCAAAATATACCTCAGATAGTTGATATAGCTAAAAAGTATAAAAAAACTCCCGCACAAATAGTATTGAGATGGGACTTGCAACATGGGGTGGTAACTATTCCCAAATCTGTACACAAGGAAAGAATAAAAGAAAATGCTGATATTTTCGACTTTGAACTAACAGAAGAAGAAATGAAGATAATAGACAATTTAGACCAAAACAAAAGATTTGGAGCGAATCCCGATGATTTTTAAGGTTAACATAGCTTTTAACAAGATTAATTGATTTTTCAACAATGAAATGATATAATATGAAAGCGTCATTACAGGAGGCTGGGTCCTGCGCAATAGGAACCCGTGAAACTGGTCAGGCCTGGAAGGGAGCAGCCATAAGCGGAGATTTCTATGTGCAGCAGGGTTACCCAGCCATCTTTAATAATTTTGGAGGTACGAATAAATTGACTCAAAAAAAGAAAAATAATAACGAATATGAAGATGTTCAAATATACGGTCCTGAAGATATTGCTTTCATGAAAGTTGACGAAGTAATAAAAAAAGTTAATAACGATCTGAACCCTGTAAAAGAAAAAGAAATCAAAAGAACACCCTCTTTTGAGCATTACTACACCGAAAACCCAACTTCAGAACTAACGGTAAAAGAATTAGTTTTAATATTAAAAAATGGGCATAAGTATCTTTTTAAAGCCCCTTCTGGAGTGTATGGAAAGAAAAGGATAGACAGGGCAAGCATTTTATTAATCGAAAAAGTAGAATTAACAAATGAAAAAGTTTTGGACATGGGATGCGGATATGGTGTAATAGGTATATCCTTAAAAAGAGAGTTTCCGGACATAGATCTGTATATGAGTGACGTAAACAACAGAGCAGTTGATTTTTCTAAGATAAATGCTAAAAACAACAACGTTAACGCTGTGATCAAACAAGGAAATCTATTCAAACCATGGGAAGATAACTACTTCGATGTTATTGTTACCAACCCTCCAATAGTTGCAGGTAAAGAAGTATTACATGAACTAATAGAAGAATCCTATCACCATTTGAATGAAAATGGCAAGATGTATTTAGTTGCTTACCACAATAAGGGTGGGAAAGCATTAGAAAGTTACATGGAACAAATCTTTGGCAACGTAAAAGAGTTGGAAAAATCCGGAGGTTTTAGAGTTTATCTTTCGATAAAGAGGGGCTAAGATGTTTTTTGGATGCAAAAATCTTTCTTTCAGTTATTATGAAAAAAAGGTACTAACAAATATCAACTTGGATGTAAAAAAAGGGGAATTTATCGGTTTAGTCGGGAGTAATGGAAGTGGAAAATCTACGCTTCTAAAGCTTCTATGTGGCATTTTATCTCCCAAAGAGGGAGAAATAATCATCAAAGATCAAAAATTAGATGAACGTAATAGAATAAAGGTAGGTTATATTTTTCAGAACCCTGAAAATCAAATTATAGGTGTCACTGTCGAAGAGGATGTAGCATTTGGGTTAGAAAACATAGGGGTCCCAAGAGAAAAAATGCTTGAAAGGATCGAGTGGGCTCTTTCAACGGTAGGGTTGGAAGGGTTGAACCACGCAGACCCTAATGCATTATCTGGAGGGCAAAAACAAAGGCTTGCAATAGCCTCCATTCTGGCAATGGAACCTGAGATTATACTCATGGATGAACCTACTTCCATGTTAGATCCAAAAGGTCGAAATGAAATCTATAAAGTTATACGCAATCTCAGAGAAATAGGAGAAACGATCATAATTGCCTCTCATCATTATTCTGACCTGGAGCATGTAGACAAAATAATCGCTCTCAACGATGGAGAGATTGTTTATGAAGGGGAGAAAGATCAATTTTACAAAAGTAACGTTATTCAATCTGAACTACCTTTCAACGAAAAAATAAAAAGACAATTTAATGCTGATTTAAAAGAGTTGGTTGATGAAATATGTCGATAATGTTTGAAGATGTAAGTTTTACTTACGCATTGAATACACCTTTTCAAAAGACAGCCCTAACAAATATTAATCTGGAAATTAAAAAAGGGGACTTATGGTTATTCGTTGGACATACAGGATCTGGGAAAACTACATTGATAAGTTTAATGAATGGATTACTTCTACCCCAACAAGGAAAAGTCTTAGTTGAGGGATTATCCACAAAAGACAAAAAGGTCAACATAAAAGATATCAGAAAGAAGATAGGCATAGTTTTTCAATACCCTGAATCCCAATTTTTTCTTCCCACTGTAAAGGAAGAAATAATGTTTGCACCAAAAAATTTTGGGGTTCAACTAAGTGATGATTTACTAAAGTATTATTTAGAGTTGGTAAAGTTACCGGAATCATACCTCGAAAAAAATCCATTCGAACTCTCAGGTGGAGAAATGAGGAAGGTAGCTATTATCTCTGTTCTCTCATATAACCCTGATTATATAATCTTTGACGAACCCACTGTTGGATTAGATTACGTAACAAAAACTTCTATATTCAACCTTATAAAAGAACTTCACAACTTGGGAAAGACCATAATAATATCAACCCATTGGATAGACGAATTCGCCAGTTTGAAACCTAACGTACTGCTGTTAAAAAATGGAGAAGAAGCTTTTAAAGGCAATTTTGACGAATTTGTTTTACTGGATGAAAAAACTCTCTTGGAAGCTGGTATAATATTCAATGAAAAGATGCAATTGTATAAATGTGCTATAAAAACCGGGAAAAAGGAATTGGCTGAAAAGATTTCATCTATTTAAATAAAATTGAGGGGATGATGAAAATTGAAAAGGATTCTGATGTTATCTATTTTTGTTTCAATCTTTTTATTGCAGTTATTTTCTCAGTCTAGTGAAGTTATCGATCTAAGAAGAAGTTTTTTGATTTACACAGAAGGTGATTCCAGTATTGGTTCTTTGTTAGAACAATATTTAAAAAATGATCTCGAAGAACAAGGCAAATATAAGGTATTATCAAAAGATGATCTGTTATTAGAAAATCTTAGAGAAATGCTCGAAAATGAAGATTACATGAAGAAAAATCTAGATGCGGATTTTTTAGTCCATATTCAAATACTTGAAAGCTTTCCTAACTTAGAGAAAACCGAAGAATTAATATGGTGGGAGTACCGTATACTAGCGAAGGTCAACGTCGTCAAAATTTCCACAGGAGAAAACATCTATTCCAAACTTCTTACTTCAAGTGGCACCTCATATATAAATGCTAGTACAAGTGATTTTGAAGCGATATACTATTCAAGAAGATCCGCTGCAAATAATCTTGCTTCGTCTATCGCTACAGAGCTGAACAAACTTTTTAAAATAAGGGCAAACATTGTAGCTAAAGAAAATAAATATGTTCATATAGATGCTGGCAGAAACGTTGGAATAAGAGAAGGTATGATGTTTGAATTTGTAATCACTAAAGAATTGAATGGAGAGTTCTATGACCTTCACGGTGGGAAATTGATAGCCGAAGAAGTCTGGGATAACAACAGTTTGTTAAAGATACTCGAAGCCCCAAAAAATTTCAACTACCGAGATGAAAATGTTTACGTATTAGAAAATCCAACTCTTTCGCCAATAAAGACAATCACAAGAATATATTATGTGAACGAAGGATTTGAAAAAAACGGTGTCGGGTTCGAAGCTGGATTCGATAACTATGAACACTTATATACTGGATTCTCTTTTGTGTTTTTGTTCGATGAAAACACATTTGATGGAGATTTTGATTTCAAATTAGGTTATCTTAACTATCTATCAGAAACGGACGCAACCCTTTTATTGGGGATCTTAGTTGGGGTGAAAAGTGTTACAGCTTCGGATGACGCATCCGCTGTTTACTTTAAACTATCACCAGTTATCGATTATAGTTATTATATAAACGAAACCTCTGGACTATACATAGAAGCGGGATATAATTTCCTATTCCCCATAGAAGAAGTAGGAAATATCGAAACGACAAATGATTTTAAAATCAGTGCAGGATTCACTTTTAGATTCTAATATATTAGAATTTAAAGCAGAGGTTTGATGGAGGTGTGTTTATCATGTTTAAGCTTCGTTCCGAATACGAACCTCAAGGCGATCAACCAAAAGCAATAGAAGAACTCTCTTCTGGGATCAATAAAAATTATAGGTTCCAAACTTTACTGGGCGTTACTGGATCTGGTAAAACCTATACAATGGCCAACATTATTGCAAACGTGAATCGACCAACTTTAGTTCTCTCTCCGAATAAAATCTTAGCCGTTCAACTATACAACGAATTCAAAGAGTTCTTCCCGGAAAATAGAGTCGAATTTTTTATAAGTTATTACGATTACTATCAACCGGAAGCGTACATCCCTTCTCGAGACATATACATAGAAAAAAATGCAGACATAAACGATATTTTAGTTAAAATGAGGCTCTCAACGTTAAAATCAGTTTTAACAAGGAGAGACGTAATTGTAGTTTCAAGCGTCTCAGCTATCTATGCCTCGGGCAATCCCGATGACTTTTCAAACATAAACCTTTATCTGAGAGTGAATGAAGAGTATTCTAGAAGAGAAATCTTAATTAAACTTGGTAAAATGCAATACACAAGGCAAGAAAAAGATTATCTCGGTGGAACGTTCAGATGGAAAGGGGATGTTTTAGAGATATTCCCTCCTTACGAAGATTTTGGAATAAGGGTAACTTTTTTCGATAACGAAGTCGAAAAGATCGAAGCACTTGACGTATTCAACAGAACCATAATAGAAGAATTTGATAAAATTACTATTTATCCAGCGAAAGAATTTGTAACCAGTCAGGAAAAGATTTTTTCAGCTATTGAAAGAATAAATGCCGATCTGCAATCCCAAATAGAATATTTCAAAAGGGAAGGCAAACTTTTAGAAGCTCAACGAATAGAGCAAAGGGTAAAACAAGATTTAGAATTCCTTCAAACATTGGGATACTGTAAAGGGATAGAAAATTATTCAAGGTATTTCGATGGTAGGAATCCTGGAGACTCTCCATGGACACTTTTGGATTACTTCGATGAAGATTTTGTTACCTTTATTGACGAATCTCACATAGCGGTACCACAGTTAAGGGCAATGTTCAGAGGGGACTACGCGAGGAAGAAAAACTTAGTTGACTACGGATTTAGATTGCCGTCAGCTTTAGATAACAGACCTTTAAGATTCGAAGAGTTTTTGGAAAGAACCAATCAAATTATCTTTGTATCAGCTACCCCGGGGCCATTCGAAATGGAAGTATCAGACCAAATAGTTGAACAAATAATCAGGCCTACGGGACTTGTAGATCCAAAGGTTGAAGTAAAATCGACAGAAGGGCAAGTAGACGACTTCATTTCCGAAGTAAAAGAGGTTGTAGAAAGAGGAGAAAGGGCTCTAGCGGTGGTTTTAACGAAGAAAGATGCAGAAATCCTTTCAGACCACTTGAACCTAATGGGCATTAAATCACTATATCTACACTCTGAACTCGATACAATTGAAAGGTCAGAGGTAATAAAAAAAATAAGAAACGGCGAAATTGAAGTAGTTGTTGGTGTAAACTTACTTAGAGAAGGGTTAGATTTACCGGAAGTTTCTCTTGTTGCCATAATGGATGCAGATAGAGAAGGATTTTTAAGGTCTGAAACAACGTTGATTCAAACGATTGGTAGAGCTGCAAGAAACGTTCAAGGTAAGGTATTACTGTACGCCGACCGAATAACGGAGGCGATGAAAACTGCCATCGATGAAACAAACAGAAGAAGAGAAATACAGATTCAATACAATATAGATAACAACATCACTCCAAAAAGTATCATTAAAAAATTACCCGAAGACATGTTTGCACCATTCAAAGATAACGAGGTAAAAGAAGAAGATTATATATTCGCTGTAGAGGAGAACCTCTCTCCGGATGATTACTTGGCTATGCTTGAAGAAAAAATGTACGAAGCAGCCTCCGAATTAAAATACGAAGAAGCAGCGAGGTACCGGGACGAGATCAAAAGGATAAAAAGAAAATACAACATTAAACAAAATTAATTATAAAAAACAAAAGATGGCAGGAGGTAGATGATTCAATCATCCACCTCCTGCCACACGATTGTATGAGCTACTTGGTATTACACATAGAGACATTTTTATTTCAGTTTAGTTATCATATTTTGTAGGCTTTTTTCCAAGTCACTTGAAATCCTTTTTACTTCAGAAAGCAATGCTTGTTTATCTTCTCTTGTTCCAAGTTCTTCAGCTTTTTTATGCAATTGGGAATGTAATCTTAAGAGCTGTGCCCAATCATCAGCTAGTTCTTTTTCGATATGAAATGTTTTTGAAAAAATACCGAAACTACATCTATCTGGATTACTTTCTAAATCAATATTAGGATCCTTTAACTTCTTTTCAAATAAATCAACCCAATTTTGATGAGCTTTTATAGCTTTTTCAAACTCTTTTATTTTCTCCTCGTTATTGTATAAACTAAAAGTTGATACAGTTTCTATAAGTGCATTAAGTCCAGTAAAAACATGCTCTGAAACATTAACTAAATTTTCACTATCTTTGGATAGAATATCCGTATCTTTAGTAATACCCTCGACACTATTTCTTATTTGATCGACCATTTTTGAAACAGAATTCATGTTTGAACTTATTTCTTCTGCTGTAGCAGTTGTTTCTTCAGTATTGGCAGAGAAATTTTCAATTATTTCGTTCATTTCTGATATTCTTGAATTCATCTCTTCAAACTGTCCCAATACATTTTGAGACTCATCCTCTGTTTTTTCTATGAGATTTGATGTTTCTTTATTGGAAAGATTTGTTTTTTGAGATATTACAATTAGATCAGTTATTATTTTTGCTATGTTTTCTGTGGCTTCTTTACTTTCTTCTGCAAGTTTTCGTATTTCATCCGCTACTACAGCAAAGCCTCTTCCAGCTTCGCCAGCTCTAGCTGCTTCTATGGCAGCATTCAAAGCTAATAAATTGGTCTGTTCAGTTATACTATCTATTGTGTTTATTATTTCTTTTATTTCTTCAGAATTTTTGGATAGGATTTCTGAATTTTTCATTGATTCTTCAGCTTTTTTTACAGCTTCGAACAACATTTCGTTCATTCTTTCAATATTTTTTACTCCTTCATCTGAACTTTGGTGTATTCCATTTGATATTTCGTTTAGATTTTGTGCTGATTTTGCCTGATTATCGTTTGCAGTGGTTAAATCTTCAATACTTTGACGTACCTCATGAATTCTCTCATCTGTATCTTGTGAATTGTAATTGATGTCTTTTGTTTTTTGACTAGTGTTATCCAAATGCTCTTTAGAAATTTGTGAAGATCTCGCAAGATTGGCACTTAAAATTCCAAAGTCTTGAGAGATTTGAGTTATTCTCATCATTGAATTTTTGAGCTTATTCACTGCTTCTTTGATTGAGTTAGCTATTATCTCAAATTCACTATCTAAATTCATGTCAGAAAAGTCCAAAACCAAATTACCATTTGAAAAATCGTTTACTTTATTTTTCAAATAATTAACTTCTTTAACTAGTTTTCTTGATATAAGTAGAGTAACTAAAATAATTATAATCAAAATAGCAGAACTGATAATTATAGAATAAAATATCCCGTTGTTATTGTTAGAGATAATTTCACTGTAATCTATTTTTGTCCCGACATATCCTATTACTTTATTACTAAAATCTACTAGGGGGAACATGGCCATTAAATAATTATCTTTTATATCGTAGAAAAAATCATTTCCGGATTTTATTGATTCTACATTGTTGGTGAATAAAGAAAGATCATATTTATTTGATTCAAAAATTTCTACTTCACCACTTAAGTCATTATCGAAAATTTTAAGGACAGAGTCTCCGTCAATTTTCTCTAAGAGTTCCTTGTTTATTGATAAACCCAATTCTGCTGTACCTTGAAATTCATTATTATAATACACTGGAGCTACATATCTAAAACCTAATCCAGCTCTTCCAATTTCAGGGCCTGAAGTAGGTTCTTTTGTTTTGTTTACCTGATTTATTGTTTCCCTGAAAGAACTCAAATCATCACCGTATTGTCCTGTGTCATGTAATCTCAAAAAAGTAACAGAGTTTTTGTGAAATTGAAATTGCTCAATATTATTTTCCCTTAGCGTGTTCCAAATCGGAAGGGTCAGTTCTTGAAGCTTTTGTCGATCATTCTCTGCAAAAGCTTTTGCAATCTCTTCATTTGCCAAAATAGAATCTAAAGTTCTTTTTAAAGAGTTTTCAAGGTTTTTTAACTCGCTTAAGTAACTATAATTTATCTGTTCTACAAAGTTTTCGTTTTGAAAATCATAAACCTTGCCTTGATAAAAAATAGATACAAGAATTATACTTATAACCCCGACTATTACTATTACTGGAACGAAAAAGTTTAACTTTGTTCTAATTTTCATATGTGTTCCCCCCTATATAATTTGTGGGACGGGAAACTTAAAAAATGATACTATAAATCTGACCTTATGATTTTACCCTTCTCGATTGTGATTTGCGTGTAAACTTCGCACCTTCTTTCTCAAAAATCTATCCGTATCAAAGAAGAACCTGAAAAGAGCCCAAATGAATATAAAAAAGATACATAATGTAACCCACAACATTTCAACTTCTCCCATGGCTCCAAAAATACCTGTACCTCTTATACCAGTGATGATAAACGCTAGCAGCCACTCTTTACTCAAAAGAGCTACAATGGTTATAGCAAAAAGAATCCACGGTTGGTTAATAACCAAAGAAAACACAAATAAAGAAGCCAAACCGGCAATCCATAGGATTATTCTGTAGATATTTCGACCTTTACTTTTACTCTCTTTTAAATCTCCTGCCAACTCTGACACCTCCAAATTTATTCTTCATCTTCGTTAACCTTCAACAAAGCCAGGAAGGCCTCTTGAGGAATATTGACTTTACCAATCTCTCTCATCCTTTTTTTACCTTCTTTTTGCTTTTCTAGCAATTTCATCTTTCTGGTCACATCTCCACCATAACACTTCTGAAGGACATCTTTTCTTAAGGCTTTAATAGTGGATCTTGCGATTATCTTACCCTTGCAATATGCTTGGATAGGTATCTCGAATTGATGCCTGGGAATTAAATCTCTTAATTTATCCACTAATTTTCTTGCAAGTGTATAGCTTTGACTGTCATGAACAACGTAAGATAAGGCGTCAACTTTCTCTCTATTTATTAAAATTTCTAACTTCACTAAATTAGACTCTTTGTACCCTGTTATCTCGTAATCCATAGAGGCGTAACCCTTACTGATAGCCTTCATTTTATCGAAGAAATCGAAGATCAAATCAGCCAAAGGAATTTCAAAATGCAAAACCACCCTATTTTTACCTGCATTTGATACATGAGAAAAATTACCTCTTTTTTCGACTTGAGCAAGATTTATCAAATCTCCCATATAATCAGGTGGCGTGATAATATCCAACTTGCAAAAAGGTTCGTAAACTTTTTCTATCAAATCTTCATCTGGAAACTCTGAAGGATTTGTAATTTCTATTTCTTCCCCATTTCTTAGCTTGGCTTTGTAAATTACACTAGGAACAGTGAGTATAACGGCGAGTTCAAACTCCCTTTGTAAACGTTCTTTAACCACTTCCATGTGAAGTAAGCCTAAAAAACCTACTCTAAAACCATATCCCATAGCGGGAGAACTTTCGGGTGTGAATACAAGAGAAGCATCGTTCAATTTCAACTTTTCAAGAGCCTTTCTTAACTCCTCATAATACTCTGGCAAACCTGGATAAAGTCCCGCATAAACCATCGGTTTTACTTCTTTGTATCCAGGAAGGGGTTTTTCTATGGGATTCAGTGCATCAGTAATCGTATCTCCTACTCTTGCCTGCTCAATATCTTTTATTCCAGCCACAATATAACCTATTTCTCCAGCGGACAGATCCTCTGTTTCTATCATCTCAGGGTGAAAAATCCCGACCTCGATAACTTCATAGGTCGCATTAGAAGCCATTAATTTAATCTTATCGCCTTTTTTTACCTTACCACCAAATATCCTACAATAAACGATGATACCTTTGTACTTATCATACTTAGCATCGAATACTAGACCTTTCAACTTGTCTGAAGTATTGCCTTTGCTAAGAGGAGAAGGGACCTTTTGAATAATCAATTCAAGTAAATCTGTAACGCCCTCTCCAGTTTTAGCACTAATAGGGATTATTGAGTCAGCTTCAATACCAACCAAATCATTTATCTCCAACATCGTTTCATCGATATTTGCAGTGGGAAGATCTATTTTGTTTATTGCACCAATGATCTCCAAATTGTTTTCCATGGCTAAATACGTGTTAGTAACGGTTTGAGCCTGAACACCTTGTGTGGCATCGACCAGTAAAATAGCACCTTCACATGCTGCCAAACTTCTCGAAACTTCATAGGTAAAATCAATATGCCCAGGAGTGTCCAAAATATTCAGCTCATATTCATTTCCATCCTTTCCAGTATAAAAAACCTTGACCGGATGTGATTTTATAGTAATTCCTTTCTCTCTTTCAAGGTCCATTGAATCTAAATACTGTTCTCTCATATTTCTTTCGTCTATCGAATGTGTCAATTCCAGTATTCTATCCATCAAGGTTGTTTTTCCATGATCAATATGTGCAATTATTGCTATATTTCTAATAAAATTGGGATCAAACAAAAAAGAAAGCACCTCCACAAACCTAAAAATATAGAAATATTATATCATAAAAAAGATAATCTAAAAAGATTTACTATTAAGAGACGACTCTATATCTTCCAATTGCCTTGAGTATCCATCAATTCTTTCTTTTAGATCTTTGAAATGTTCTAGCTTATTTATCTCCTTTTTAAATGCCTCGTAGTTTTCAAACATACTTGTTTGCATTTTTACCTGTAAGCTATTTAAAAAAGATTCAACATTAGATTTAAGTGTATTTTCTAAAGCCTTCATTTGATTAGAAATTTCATTATCCAATCTTTTTTGAACACTTCTTGAGATGTATAACCTGTTCAACAGATTTTTGTTTTTAAACGTTACTGTTTTAAAGGTTCTATCTAAAATTTTGTTGATTTCTTTTTCTAAATCATTGGAAAAAATAATAAACTCTTTATCAACATCCAACTTTAACTTTTCCCTTAAGAAAGGATCGATTCCTAATCTATCTACAACTTCCTTCTTATCAAAAAATCTATTTATTCTGCTCTTTTCTTCATCAGTAATGTTTAAAATCTCTCTGGTTATTCTATCGTTCAGGGTTTTTGATACTTCTTTTTTGAATTGAGAAATCTCATACTCGATATTTTCTTTCACTTTTTTCTGCGTCTTATAAAAGTTTAAGATTGAATCTTTCAAATCAGTTAACTTATTCAAGTAATAATTTTTTATAGCATCATTAATTGAATCAAACCTAATATTAAAAAAAGAATGATTCTCTCCCAAAAATGCATTAAGGGTTTCATAATATCTCTCAAGAACTTCCAATTCATCGATTTTTTCGTTCAAAATGTTGCTATTTTGGTCAACGGAAAATCTAATCTTACCTATAATTGTTTTCAATTTCATTCTTTTCTTGTCATGACTACCTATTTCGTTAAAAATATAATCTCTAACCTGTTGGAACCCACTATCAGGTTTAGATTCAATTTCTAGCTTAGCTGAAGTTAAAAAGATTTTGGGATCTTTCAAATCTATTTTGTTGCATCTATTTATAAGCTCTTTTTTAGCCATTTCTATCTCTTCTTGTGAAGCTCTATCCTTCTGGGAGAGAATAAAGATGACATCTTTTTTCAAATCCTTGATGATCTTTTCGATCAACTCCCAATCGCTTTTTGTATATATATTTTTCGAGTCGAAAACAAACATTATCAGATTGCTATTTTCTAAAAAATCTCTGGTAATCTTTTCATGTTTCTCCATTATTGTGTCCGTTCCTGGGGTGTCTATTATCTCTATTCCTTCCAAAGAATCCAAATCTTTGTAGATTGTAACCATATCACCTCTTGTTTCAACGTTCCCTTGACCCTTTCGAACGATTGTTATTTTGGAAGTCTGAGGTCCTGGTCCAACCTCGAAGATACTCTCTTCTCCTTCTTTAATTCCAAGTAAAGCGTTTAAAAAACTACTTTTACCAGCTTTAACTTTACCTACAACCACAAAATTGAAAAGTGTTTCGAATTCGCTTTTCACTTCCTCAATTTTATCTTTAATCAAAAAAGAATTCCCATTGATAAGGTCTAAATAATCGTTCAACAAGGCTTTTAACTTAGATTCTTCTTTCTTGAATTTATCGCTAACTAAGGGTATTCCCATAGAACACCACCTCTCATTTTTGAATCCGGTTTTATCAATTATATAATATTTATTATCGATTTTTTGCTTTTTAACACATGTCTGTCGATCCCCTGGGTTTTTCACCCTATTGGAGGTCGACAGACAATTGAAAAAAACTAAAATGCCCTAAAAATCATCATCATCATCATCAATAAGATCTTCAAAAGTTAGATCTTCAAGATCTTGGTAATCTTCATTGATGTCATATACAACTGGTGTATCAGAAATATAACCTCCATCCTCAAGTTCTGCCTCAAGGTCCCAATTATATTCTAAATTATTTTCTTTGTAAAACTCATAAGTTAAACGATTGAAAATATTCCAATATGCGTAGCTTTTAATTTCTTTAGGTAGAGTGTCAAAAAAATTAGGGTCTTCAAAATCTTTGAAAGTCTTAACATATTCTTTTAAATACTCTTGATTCTCATACTCTTCAAATAGGTCTTTTAACTCTTCTTCTTTTAAATTGTGAATAATATTTTTAAAGTCATAATCTTTGGCATCAAAACGACCTATATAAATAGCTTTTCCAGATGATACTTCACTGGCTATTGTTTCAGTAGAAGGTGAATTGACTATATACGCTTTACCGTTTTCATCAAGGATAACATCAACAATTCCTTCGTTGGTATTGAACGCTTCATCAATAGCCCATTCTACTTGAATTCTTAAATCATCTTTATATTCTTCTATCAAACTTTTCCACTTTTCATCCATGTTAATACCTCCTCACATAGGTTTTTTTACTCTTTGGAAATTCTCAACCAACTTTAAAAAAATTCCTAGAATTCCTTTGAAAATTACTTTATTTCTGAAGTGACTATCAAAAATTAATAAGCTTACTTTTTAGAGTTTAAATAATTAAGTTTATAAATTAGTTTATCCTATTTATCATCATTGCGAGAAAATAAATAAACAATACCGACTATAATTAGTAATATAAGAATAAGAGGTCCGAAACTTCGAATTATTGCACCTAATATTGTAAAAATCACCATCAACTCTATAATTGTTCCGGTTATCATATTCAATTCTCCTTTTTATTTTATTTTATTTTTACTCTCAACGGTAGTAGAGTCTTTGGTTAATTGTTTGCATTAATGTGAATAAATATAATATAATTACAGTATAAAAAAACGAAAGGAAGGGTCTTTCATGGATATGTCAGAATATGATAAATTAAATAACTATGAATTGTCTCAAGTAATAAAAAGGTTGAGGACGGAGAACCAACTTGATGAAGCTGAGAAAATAGGGAAAAGACGCCTAGAGCAATATACACATGAATCAAAAAATAATGATAAAAGCATTAATTTCGTAAAAAATCAATATTCTTGGGTACTATATTACAAATATTTTAAAAATAATCCTAATTTTCATGTTAAATACTACAAACAATTAAAAGAACTTTTAGAAATGTACAAAGACGGTACTGATAAATATTCTTCGTATTCAAGAACGGTAGATTTACTCGTAAAAAACGTTAAAAATAGCCAAATCTCATTGGATCAAAAAATTTACTATTTATCCTTGGTTAATCCTGACAACCTAGACAACGAAATTAGGCCGAACGAAAAGAATCCTGAGAAAAAGCCTTTGGATTCTATTTTAGCTAGTTATGTTAGTTATACTGCAAAACTTTTACATGTAAAAGATCTCAATAGGTTTCTTAGCTTTTATGAAAAAACCGAATCAAAAAAACCAAACTTTGCAAATAGTCAAAATAAATATTGGCATATGAGTAAATATTACCACGCAAAGGCTCTTCGTGGGGATCTAGAAGAAGCTATAACTTGGCTTAAAATTCTCAGAAACGAGTTAAAAAATGGAATTATAGATCAATACATTGCTGAAGCATTGAAAAAGAAAGACAAGAAAAAAGCTCTGTGGTATTATATAAAATCTGTTAAAACGGATGGAAATCTTAATATTTTGTACAGATCTTTCTGGTATATTTCAAATCTTTTGAGAGAGCTGGGTGAGGTAGAAGATTCGAAATTATTTTACTTTTATTTTAAAAAAGTAATGGACAAATACGGTTACAAATTTACGGACAATTTTGTAATTCAAGAGTTTGAAAAGGAAGTTCTCAATGTTTCAAATAAAGAGGTAAAGAAAAAGATCGACAAATACTTTTATGAACTTATGCCTAAAGAAGAAGGAACAATTAAGATATACTTTAAAGATAGAGGCTTTGGCTTCATTACATCAAAAAACAACATTGAATTTTATTTTAAATCTAATAATTTCATAAATTTGAAAGATACTTCAGAGATCATAGCCCATAAAAAAATTACTTTTTTACCGGAGGTAAAGCTTAATTTTGATCCAAAGAAAAATCAGGAATTTTCATATTTTGCTGAATACGTTGAGTTGATAAATACAAAAGCTGAACCTAATACATAAAAAATAGTCAAAGAAAAATAGTCTGTTGAGGCCCCAACGGGGTTCCAACAGACTTTATTTAAGATTAACTTTTAGATTTGAAATATGTTAATTCTCGAGCAAGATATCCTAAAAAACTTAAGAGTTCTTCTTTAGTGTACTTGGCTTTTCTTTCTTTAACAACATCTTTAAGCATTTTGAAGGCTGATCGGTCTCTAATGATATGTTTATCTACTTTATTTTCATTGATAGCTAAAAATTCATCAACGTCATAATTTTTAATAAAATTTATGTTGCCTTTTATAGTGTTGATAAATCCGTTAAGATCATCTATTTTTACTGCGAAATTATCGGCGATTCTCTGGGCATCCTTTATTATCGCTTTTTTGTCTGTCATTTGCCATCACTTCTTTTTGAGTCTTCTATTATTTGATTAAGATTTTCTTTGTTCGCTTCACTCATATTTTTAAGATATGCATTACCGCATGAATATATGAATTGGGCTAACTCTTTTTCTGCGTAAACTTTTCTTGTGTTTTTGAATGATTTATTCGGTTGAATTAACTTTAAAGGAGTAAAACGTACCGATCCCATATCTAAGTTTTTACCCCTTCCAATTTTGAGATCAAACATATATTTGGGAACAATTCCCGTCGCCAAAAACAACAATCCCATTTCAACCTTTGTCAGTCCTTTGATGAGTATTTCAAAATCCAAGTACGTTTTAGTGGGCAAAACCTCAAATAGAACTTTGTGATCCAAATCTTCGTGATCATTGTGGCTGTACAAACGGATCGATGGGTAGCGATTTTCAAGTTTTTGATTCCATTGTTGCTTTCCATCAATAATTTTTGTTTTTGCTTTTTTTTCATCAATTATTATATCGTTGAAGAGAAGCCTTGAAGAATAATCCATACTTCCTGTAATTGAATTAACTAAATCCACCTTGTTAGAGTTGTTTTTGTTTTCTTCATCGTATGACTCGCTTAAAGCCTGCATGTATGTTTTTATAGCCCCTTTTAGTTGGGAACCAGGCAGAACAATTTTTCCACCCTCTCTTTGCAATAAGTAAGTAGGTTTCTCATTTTGAAATTTAAACAAGTTTTGGGTGAAACACAGAGGCTTGTGTGTCTTTATGTATCCGATTAAGGTTCCATAGAATAATTTGGGATCTTTGTATATATCAGAATGTTTTACCGTCGTTGCTACAGGGGCTGACGGTTCTTTTCTATGCACATAGTAGTACCCTTTTGGAGAATCGTAGTCTTGCATTAATCATCATCTCCTTGTATATAACCCATCCTAAAATAAACAGGAAAATTGTCCTTTTTTACGCCATTGACTTTTGTTTTGGGTAAGTTTTTAATCTTGGGATTTAAGCATAGTTCCTCTTTTGGTTCTATACCTTCCAGATCAGAAATTTCTTCACCGTGGTTGTAGATGTAGTCAAATTCTTTTGCAAATGCTCTAAAGTAAAAATCTTTGTAGTTTGTGGTTTTTAACTTATCAAAGATTTCCTTTGCTTCTTCAACAGTCAACTTTAAATAAACGAATTCTTTGTAATCATTGTAGATCACTTCGCATTTTAGCTTTTTATCAAAGTTATCAAAGATTATATTCATCTTATCACCAACTTTCGGGTAGTTTTGTCAACATTTGATCAAAGTAACTTTTAATTTCATCTTTGTTGGTAATCTTGATTTTTAAACCTATTAAATCATCTTCCTTTTCAGCATTTTGGAAGTTGAATTCAACGTTTTTGTTCATAAAGCGACCATTTTCAAATGTAGTGAAAGTTATGGCATTTTTAGTTGTAGAATATATCTCCAACGATTGGATTTCAACATCTAACTTTCCTAATCCTCTAGATTTTTTACCACCAACTTTAACAAACCCATCATTTATATTGTTTATCGTTTTGTAGAACATCAAAACCTGCCAAATTTCAGGATTTTTTAGAAGTACATTACCATAAAAATTCCCACCGTTTAATACTTCAAAGTCGTATAACGCACCTCCTACAGTGCTTCCTGTAAACCTGTCAATCTTAATTCCGTTTCTTACAAAAGTGTATTCTTCTATTTCTTTTATTTTCCTTGATTTTTCGTCATCCCCATCATCACCTTCGAAAGGGAAGAAGTCTTCAAATCTCACAACGGAAGCCATTTTCATGTTTCCAAACATTTTACATGCATGACATACCTTAGGGTATATTTCTTCGGATTTTTGAAAATTTTTTATTTCCTGCTTACCTCCACAATCTTTATTTGTATCTACAGTAAATTCACAAGCTTCTTTCTCCATAGATTTAAGTAATGCCTCTGCATCCGCTCTAAAAACCCCTTTTAAAGAACTTCCAGGTATGTAGACAGTCCTTCCCCAAGGTGTGTTTAGCCTTACAAATTGTGCATCGGTAGCTACTGGACTTATATCTATGTCACCAGAACCTATGTGAAAACCACTTTTGGGGGTTATCTTGAGATGGAATATATGAAAATTTCTTATCGTTTTAAACATTTTTTTCACCAGCTTTTGATAAATAATCTAAAGTTGCCTTTTTTATTTCTTCTATTCTAGTGGGATCTAACGGTTGGGGCTCGAATCTACCCTGAGTGATATCTTCTAAATCTATGGAGCTAATTTTATAATTAAATTTTAGCTTACCTAAGCCTACTGATTTTTTACCTCCAAATCTTACAAGTCCGTTGTTCACCATATCAATGAGAAATAGAATGTATCCAACTTGATAATCTTCTACGTTTTCCATCAAAATGTCAGTTTTAAAAGTTGTTCCGACAGATACGATCTCGTAATCATATTTGGCCTTGTCTGCAGTTATTTCGGTGTCTCTTCTGATCTTTATACCATCTCTATTTTCTATGTTTTGCCGATTTTGATCTGCTATCGCATCACTGAAAAAAACCCTAGAAGAAAAAGAGTTAGAACCAAAAAGATTGCAAACTTCGCAAATGTTTTTTTCTATGTGGGCAAACCATTCATTTTCAGTTTTATATTTCTTCCTTTCCTTTTGATCGATGCATGGTTTACCATTTTCTTCTTCACAAACGTTGATATTTTTGAATTTTAGTATTTGCTCTAAGGTTGATCTAAAAACACCTTTCAAAGTTGAACCTGGTATCACAGCGTTCCCTTGTGAATCTTTTAGTACGCTGTTATCGACTTCTAATGGGGATAAACCTTCCTCACCTGATCCCACATGTATTGGTGTTTGGGCGATGATTTCTACATTGACATAGTACTTATTCACAAATTTATCAAAAGCTAACATTTAAAATCATCTCCTTTTCCCGTATTCATTAGTCTTGTTGGGGGGAAAATTCTTTTTATTAGGATAATTGTTGTTTGCGGGGGATTTCTGATTATTTCGATTATGATTTATCTCATCGAGATATTTTTTATACCTCGCCATGTAACCAAAGAATAACCCCAAGGCTTTGAGGTACATTTCATCTGATTTAAATCTCTTTTCTATTTCATTTAGTTTATCTAAAACAATCATTAAATAAGTTTTTTCATCATTATTTGAAGCTCTTCCAATTTGGTAGTGTAGATAATTTAAAAATTCCTCTTTACAATCTGATTTAATTGCGGTAGCTGCGTATTTTCTAATCTGCGTATTTTTTGGAGCTTTTTTGCCATGCTCATCCATCAGTTTCTTCATCTCATTTATGAGATACGTTTTTTCTTCTCCTGACAACATTATTTAACACCTCCAACGGTATTCAATTTTGAATAATCTACTACCAAAAAACTTCCAAACCCGCTTCCTGTTCTGTGCCCCAAACCATCTAAAAACATTTGCCAAATTTCTTCTATACAATTTTCATTCTCAGATTCCAAAATGATTACCGATCCTGCTTTTAATGTTTCATAGAAAGTTTTAGTGTTGTTTGTTCCAGTATTCCATGAGGAAAAAGTGTCTTTTCGATAAATAGTTTGATTTACCTCAAAACCGCTAAATAGATCTTTTAACTCTTTACCAACAGGAACTATTAGATCAGATGTGAGTAATAGTGGAATATATGTCCTCTCAGATTTTATATGTCTTTTTACACTTTCTGTGAAACTTTTTATATTTTTTTCGAATTGCTCTTTTAGATTATGTAAGGGGATTATTTTTGCCTTCATTTTTCCAAAACCCCTAGTTTTTGAATTTCCAACGGAGATGCTATCGATCCTGGCAATCATTTCTATATATTCCTTATTTGAGGATCTTATTATCCCAACCATTTTTTCGAAGTGTTCGGTGATGTAACTTCGTAACTGTCCTGCTTTAGTGGCTCTTGTTTGCCTGGAAACTGCAGTTTGAGTATACTGTTTGGTATCTGATTCAACATTAATTATTGAATTGTTGAAATAATCGAGGTAACCCCCAACATTTTCAAGTCTTTCCCCATCAGTCGACATATCTTCTAAAGACAGTAAATTTCTACCTATGTTTATATTGTTTTCGACCATTTTTGCCAAAGCCAAATCGAAGATGCCTGTATCAGTACTCTTGTACTTTCTTTTCATAGTGGTGGATGGAGATGGAGCCATTACCTTATCTCCTTTGGAAGGAACTACTGTTGGAAATTTTACTTCTTCGTTTAGAATTATCTTTTCAAATAAAGGATCATTGGAAATTATTTGAGCGTAAGCCCCTCTAATTGTTTCACCGTAGATAATTTTTGATGATTTGTACATGTAGTTTTTTGATCTCTCTTTTATAGCTAAAAAAGGTTCTAATGGTTCTAAAACAAGAAGTGCGTAATTTTCAAAATCTGTACTTACTTCGACTTTTGAGTTACTATCTTGATATTCAAAGGAAATATCAACCAATCCATAACCTGCTGATTTCATCCCACCGATTTTCTTAACCATTTTTGTCAATCCATCCAATAACTCTTTTTCTTTAGCGGTTAATTCACCATCGACATAAATATAACCTTCCAAAATATTACCGTTAGCCAATGCGTTTGTACTAAAAAGCTTGTTGTGAGCATGGGTTTTGGTTTTTCTATTGAGTACTACGTGTGTTTTTTCAATGTATGAGGGATCCTTACAAATTATCTTAGAGAACTGTAATTTCCCTTGCTTTGAACCTTCCATTCCAAAGAGGCTAAATACTTCTTGTTTGTATGGGGTCAATGTATCGGCGGTTTCTCTTAAAGCACCTTTTAATGCAGAGCCTGGTATGTAAGCTGAGTTTATGTCTCTTTTTTGTGATTTGTTCCAGATATTTGAAACTTCTTCAGAAACTAACAAAGGGGACTTTGTTTCAATGGCCACTTTTATTTTCATTTTTCTCCCCCTCTTCAATAAAATTTAAAAGATCTATAGAGCTTAAGACTCTTGTTCTATTTTCTTCTGGAAAAAATATATATGTGTACAATTCCTTTAATCTTTGTTCGTGTTGGACGTTTTTAATATTTTTTACGAAGAAATAATTAATGTTCAACTTAATTACAGGAGAGATTTCATTCATCAACTTCACAACCTTTATTAAAAACTTCTTCTCGTCACTATTTAATTTTTTCAACAACTTTAGATAACTTTTGAAATAACTAATATCCATTCCTTCTGCCATAATTTCTTTAATATCGTTGTTAGGGCTGAAAAACTCCTCACTTTTAACTTCTGTACTATTGTTCCATAATACCCTTGTAGCTATGTAATTTTTCTCTGTTTGACCGTTTTTATAATCATTGTAAAACTTAGACTTAGCTTGCTTCAAAAGATTGCTCGAAGCCTCAAATATCATTTTTAACGGCATACTCTTTTTACAAAAAAGTATAGACCCGCAGTAACTTATGCCGTTTCCTTTGCCATCGATATTCCCGAATTTTTCAGATAGAATTTCATCTAACCTTAAAAATATATCAATTGCTTGCTTTGCTGGAATAAAAAGCATTATGTCGTCTCCACCAAGGATCGGAGCGGCGTACTTGTTTTCCAAATTCTTTTCTTTTATAACTTGTTTAACAGCGCTTTCAGCTGCGTTTTCGATGTTTTCTGATAATGTTATGTATTCTTTGTCAGTTTTTATTCGGGAATAGACTTTTCCTAAGTTGTTACCATCGATGTAGATGACCCCAAGCCAATCCGTCTGATTTTCTTTAACATGCTCTGTGTCAATGTCCAAAAGTGAGTCTGCGAACTTTTCTTTTTTTATTTTTTCTTCTCCTGAGTCTATCTTCTTTTTGCATATTTCACATACTTTCATTGTATTGGATTCGTTAGGATCAGCTGCTCTATGGATAATTTCTGAGGCGGGATAAGTGTTGCAAGCTTCACAGAGGTCAAATTCAGGGGTGATTCTTTTCATCTCCGTACTTTTTGAGTTTTTCTCTTCCCTCATATTTGAGGCTAACAATGAAAATAATTTATAAAAATCTGTCTGTTCCGTGAGGTTGTTGAACTTAAGATTAAACTCTTTTTCTAATTGCGAGGTGTTTAAATCTACTTTTTTTAAACCGTGTATCAATTCTGAAGGATAAAAATCAACCTTTGAAATTGTTAAAAAGCCACCTGGTACAATCTCTTTAAAGCTTTGTCTTAATTCTTCCTCAATTCGTTTAGAATCGTCTTTTAATATTACCGCTAAGCCTGTTCCGCCAACCGCATGAACTACGTAAGAATTTTCTTTGCTTAAGAACTTCTTGACTTTTTCGTCGTAATCTGAGACCATCTTGCTTGCGCCTATAATAGCTTTAAACTCAGAGGAACTGAAGATATAATTCTTGATGCTGTCCACATCGTAAGATAAAACGGTCAGAGGCTTTTGCTTGAAAAAATCGTTGTTCTCGATCCAATCATTTGGTAGATCTGAATAACGATTTTTTAGAATACCATAAATCTTTTCCCTACTGAAAATATCAGGCATGATTCACCTCCTGGATTTTGACATGATTTTTACGTAATTGAGAAAATTATACCACAATTTATACACAATGGTCAAAAATTGTTGTTTATAAACTCTTCTATCTTTTCTTTAGCCAAAAGCATTTCTTCAGCATTTTCCGCCGTTGTTTGGACTCCAAGATACAGTGTACCTTTTTTCGTATTTAAGATTATTTTGATTTCGTCACCAAAGATTTTTACTTGATTACGCTTTCCTGATACTTCTTTTTCGTTACCGCCCTTTACGTAAACTTTCTCTATGAAATCCAGCTTTTTGAATTTGTCCTCTAAATTGTATTCTAAAATTATTTTTTTCGAATGCTCTTCGGAGTTGGAATATTGCATTATAAGATCATTTTTTCTATGTTTTAGGCTTAATTGATTTTTTTTTGTCAGGTTGAAAAATTGTTTAGCAGATTCAATAAAAACTTGTCCCATAGGGCTTAATTCTATGTATTTAACGTTATCGACATCTCCGAAGTTAAACAAAGGCGTTAACCGCTCGTCCAAAACTTTGTACTGATTAGCTATCTCAGGAGTGTATTCAATAAAACCCTCATCGTCAAATTGATCGATAAAATACAAGTAGTCAAGATACAGTTTGTAATCAAGACTTAATGGTAATGGTGGTAGTTTTATTACAGTAGGGAATCTTTCAAATTGATAATAAACTGGTATATTCATTCCTTGACCGAGAGCCAAGGCAAATGCTATTTGAGCCTTGTATCCCCCTGTTGCATTTATAATCGTAGAAGGTCCATGTTCTTTAAGTATTGCAGACATACTTTTAACTAGATTCTTTAAGCCATATCTTTTAAAATCTTCTCTATTTTCATCATCCAGTCTTTCTATCTTCTTAACTTCTACTTTTTCAAACGAAGAGTCTTTTGAATATTTAAAGTATGCTTCTAAAAGCTTACCAACTTTTTCCCCAGTTTTTGTATCAGATACCAAAAAGTACAAATTTTTTCTTTCTTCAATGTATCCTTCTTTTATAATGCTTTCTACAGAGTTAATCTCAGCCCCTAACATCCTTTCATTTTCTTGCTTTATCTTGTTATCTAAAAGTTTATCTGCAAGTTCTTCTAGTCTTTCTGATTCATACAACTTTTTTAGCTCATCGTCTTTACTTATGTTTACATACAAACTAGCTCCAACCGTCGCTATCAAAGTATCAACCATCTTTAAACCCTCCTTTTATGTTAATTTTTTTGCTGCCTAAGGCAATTATTATTCTAAATCATCTAATATTCTGTTAAATATTCTTATTTTTTCAGTATTTGGGAGACTCTTTTCTTGTATTAATGCTTTTGCCAAATCCAATTTTGCAGTATATCTTTTTGTTTTTTCTTTTTCTTTTGTTTCTTGATAGGTTAAATTTTTTATTATCTTTTTTGTTTCATTATTTGATTCATTTATCAATCTTTTTGTTTCTTGACCATAATTAATTCTATCACTTCTTATTTTTTCTCTCAAAACTCTGCTTTCTTCTTTTATCCTTTTCTTTTCATAATTGTATCTCATACCAGATTCTATTGTATCCAACGTATTTTGAATAACATTTATACTTCTTAAAAAGTTCTGATTTTTTGGTTCTATTCTAGTTAATTCACCAATTTTTTTAGATTCTTCCATACAAACTCTCCTTTCATTTTTTATTTATCTTCTATTTTCTATCTTCTTCCTTTTGCTGTGTAATTTCTGTAATACCATTCTCTTCCTCTTTGTCCACATGTTTCTTTTATAAGGATTTTATATTCGTGAGTAATTCTATTATTTTCTTTTACTTTTTCACAGTATTTGATTTTTTCTGAATTTAAATTTCTTATTTCTTCTACTGTCTTTCTATGCATTTGGATTAAGCTATTTTTTTCATCTTCTAGATTTTTGTCAAGATAATCAAGATTGTTAATTCTTTTGTTTAGCACTTTTATTTCATTTGAAATTTGATCAGCTAAACTTTTTAGATTACTTATTTTATTATTTATTAGATTTTTTATTTGATTTAAACTATTTGCTCTTCTTAATGATTGATAATGTTTATCTATTAATATTTTGTAATTAAGTTGGTTATCTATATATCTCTTATATTTTTCTAATTCAATTTTTGCTTGTTGAATTTTTTGATACTCATTTTCAAAAACAGCTTTGTAATTATTTTCCATAACTTCTTGAACAAACATATTAACAATAAACGAACCTGCAAAAATAAATCCATACAAGAAGAAATTCATATAACCACTCCTTTATTTGTATTCATTATATTAGCAGGCAGTTATTAAAATATTAATCATCTTTAGACTTTTGTATGTTTCTAAACGAATTAATCCCCCCAAAGCCCTGCTATAATGTCATCTATATAACCTGTACCTCGGTAAAAAATCTTGCAATATGACTATTTGTTAAGATTATACATGTATGTTACCATATTTATAGTGCTTTGAATTTTTAATTTATTATTTGAGAGACGCCCTTGAGTTTGGGCTTGTAAGATTCAAAAAAATGTTTATAAATTTGCCTGTTTTCTCTATCTAAATCGATGATTATTAGGTTATTTAAAGCCCTTGTCATGCCTGTGTATACCACTTCCTCGTTGTCTTTGGAATCTATTATTAAAAATATAGTATCTACCTCTAGTCCTTTAAAACTATGAGTTGTGCTTAACTTAATCGAATTGTATTTAAAATTAAAATTGTATTTCTTGCTTTTTCGGAATTTATCAAGTTTTATCTTTAATCTTTTTTTAAAGATAGATTTATCGTAATCTTTGATTTGATTTTTTAGATTTTTTACTATTTTCTCGAATGTTTCTTGATCTTCAAAGGTTGTATGTGTGCGTGATTTCTCTTTTTCAACGTAAATTTTTTCCAACCTTCTAAGAATCCAAACCTTTGAACTAAGAATCCCAACATTTTTTGACTTCACGTTTAACAGCTTTAATTCATTGAGTAATATGTTCAGAATTGTATATTCTACATTTGGCTTTTCTCCACCTAAGTAATAATAATTATAATAATAAGAGCCAAAGGGTATTTTTTGGTTTGCATATCCTCCAATTTGTTCGTAAGTGTACTTTTTACTTAAGAATTCTTTCTGAAAACTATTTATTATTTGAATCAATCCATTATTAATTCTGTGCGTATTCTTTAGTTCCTTCCATGACCCCGGAATGTTAGTTTCTGGCTTTTTATCCCGCCCCATCTTTCTTTTATAAATATTTTGCTTTTCATCTGCAAAGAGAACATACTCACCATTTTCTGCTAAAAAACAATTTTTAATTATCTTAAACCAGTCGTATTCAAAATCTTGAGCTTCATCAATGAATATGGCTTGAAACTTTTCAAATTTTTCCTTGTTCTTTTCAAAAAACTTTACATCTTTATATATTTTTTCACTAATTATAGGAAAACAAGTGTTGTTCAGTTGGGAGGTTAAGAACTCATGATAGTTAGTTATTATAAAATCGTTCCATTGAAACTTTTCTGGTATATTATTCATCATTTCTTTTATGTAATTGACTAACGTTATATTGTAAGTAAGTATTAAAACAGGACTATTAGTTCTTTTATAAGCATTTATAGCTCTTTGTGCCATGATTAAAGTTTTCCCTGAACCAGCAACCCCTTTTATTTTTTGAGGCCCAGGTCTGCTTGCGGTAATTGGCAATTGCTCGTCTGAAAAGGAAATTTCCTCTTTGGCGTATTCCATATAATGAAAAAAGGGGTATAAAATCCTTTTGAACTTACCATATAGATCGTCATTAAAATAATTACTCTTAGAGTTTGAATCCAAATAAGAATCTTTCATTACCTTTGAAAAGTAATCTCTATTTAACAGATCTTGAGTAATTATATAACTATATTTGCTTTTCATTATTCCATTTTGCTCTGTGATATATTTGCTAAATTTCTCTTTTATTCTTCTGGTGTTTTCGTTGCTAAAAAATACAGCTGTTTTTACAATCCCATAAATTTTGGGATTTTTAATTGCCTCTTCTGCCAACCCTTCAATGTGCATAGTAAAAATTGTATTTTTATAATTTTCAACTTGTTTAAAAGGAGAGGAAATTGGGGTCAGGTCACTTTTTAAACTCCAACGGGTATCGCTCAAATTATCACTATTTTTGTGATCGTTGGTATTGTTAGGAGGAGTAATGTAGTAATTATCTAAATTCCAGTCTTTAACTTCTATAATTAATACTCCATGCGATTTTTTCATTAATACAATGTCTGGATTATCTCCGTTTATATTTGGTTGAAAAAAGACCTCCAATTCGTTGTCAGGATATGCTTTCAAAAAATTTAGAATCTCCCACTCACCTTTAGTGGGGGGGACTTTCATTTCACTTATTGCATTAATTGCAGGAAAAATTTTAGCCACCAAACTTCAACCCCCTTTCTATGAATTATAAATTTTTGATTACTTTAGACCGTAAATTGACTAATCACCACCTTTTAACTAGATATTTGGTATTTTAAACTACCTTCATGTTATTATGAGGCAGTTATACTGTAATTTTAGTTTTTTATTATTTTATCGGTGTTGTAGAAGCTTTTATCTTTTTTATAGCTAAAAATAAAAAACGCCAGTTAAAGGCGTCTTGTTCAAATCAGAAAATTTATTCCTTAAAGGTAGGCTAAGATACAAACGTCGTTTGCGTAGTACATCATTTGCGTAGCAAACGAGAATATGGAAGTTGATTCTAAGACATTATGAAGAGAACGTTTTGCACAGATCAGCAAAAAAGCGTTTTGCATAAAGCAGCAAAATTTATTCCTTAAAGGTAGGCTAAGACACAAACGTCGTTTGCAGAGCAAACGAGAATTCGGAAAGAGTTTCTAAAGCATTATGAGAAAAGTTTTTGCACAAAGCGGCAAAATTTATTCCTTAAAGGTAGGCTAAGATACAAACGTCGTTTGCAAAGCAAACGAGAATATGGAAGTTAATTCTAAAGCATTATGAAAAAAGTTTTTGCACAAAGCGGCAAAATTTATTCCTTAAAGGTAGGATAGATACCGGGCGAAAAGCTTTAACACTTATGTAAGAATAAATATTCCTGTTTTTATTCCTTAAAGGTAGGATAGGCACTTTTTTTCCCTGCAACATTGAATGGATCTTGTTCCCGTGGTTTTTATTCCTTAAAGGTAGGATAGGCACTAGAATTCTACGTTGATGGTTCTTATAATTCGGTAACAGAGTTTTTATTCCTTAAAGGTAGGATAGGCACACAATTATGTATGAGCGTGAAAGATTAGCGAAGGAGTGTTTTTATTCCTTAAAGGTAGGATAGGTACGAAAAATCTGCTGAAAAACAAATTAAAACTTTATGTTTTTATTCCTTAAAGGTAGGATAGATACTCATAGGTTCACGATAAAAAGTGTATCATAAAAAATTACATTTGTCAAGCAAAACTTTGAGAAATTGTTAAAAATCAATTCAAATACTTATGAAATTGATCTTGTGACTTTTAGCACTTGTCTGTCGATCCCCTGGGTTTTTTACCTTATTGGAGGTCGACAGACATTTTTTCTATATCATTTTCTGGTTTAGGTTAAATAAATAAGTACTATAAAATATACACTAGGTGATGAGATTTTAGTTCAATCAGTAAAAGCCGAATAAAGATTTAAGAAATTCAAATATTGCACTAAGAATCATAATAATCAATAAAACCAGAAAGAACCAACCGATATTTGCAAATATATCTTTTATTTTACTTGATTTAGGTTCTTTTTGATTAGAAGTTGGCTTGGGTTTTATTGTGTTTTCATCAACAATTCGTTCTTTTGATTGAGCTTCATTTTGTGATTCGGGACTTTGTTCTTCGAGGTTTGTTTTTGTTTCTTGAATTGGTTTCCATTCTTCTTTTTTTTGCTTTCCTTTATTCTTCTCCTTTCTTATTTGTTCTACGGCTATAGTTGAAATTAGAATAATCACTCCTAAAAAAATCATACCAATGGATCCATTTGATATACCAGCGTTAATTGCGCCTAAAACAATGAGCCATATAATTACGACAGTTCCTACATTATATAGATACATTCTCTCTCCTTTACCTTAAGGTTGGTGTTGAGGGGACGAAAATTCTGTGCTTTCATGTTATCAATAGGCAGTTAAATAGTATAGGGGAACCAGGTTACATATATATCGGTATTACAGACTACAGTAAATCACCCGGATATGCCCGTGGATTAAAAGAGGAAGATATATTAAGACAGTTTGGTGAAAGTGATAGACTGAATGAAAAATATAAGGATATAAAGATACTAAAAGGTTGGTTTAAAACAAAAGATGTGATAAGTACTTACAATATCGATCAAGTGCATAAAATCTTCAAACGCAAGTAAAATACAACTTGATAAAAAATCCCCAAATTGGGGATTTTCGTATGAGTTTGACAGTCATAAAAACATAAGAATTCTAAAACAAGCATGAATAGTTGTAAAAAAGCGTTTTTCTTTCGAAGGTATAAGGTCGGTGTTAGCTAACATTATTTAAATATTAGGAACAGAATAAGACTTATGAAAAATATTACATTAGCAGTAGTTAAATATATATTAATTTTTTTGTTTTTGAGAAGTTCAATTTTAATATCTTTATTTTGCTCTAAAATAATCATGTTTTCAGATTTAGTTTTTAAAATTTCTTTTTTTTCATCTTCTAAATTTCCAAGAAAAATATTTCTGGATAATTCCATTTCATGAATACTTCTTGAAATTATTTCATTTTGTTTTTCAAAAGAAATTTCAAACTCTTTTTCTTTTTTTTCTAATGTATCTTCAAAATTTTTTAAAATGTTGTTTCTTATGTCTAATAAAGAATTTGCTTTTTCTTCTAAGCTTTTTATCTGAGAGCTGATTTTTTCTGAGAATTTTTTAATAGTTCCTTCTTTCAAGTTTAAATCATCATAAATAGAGTTCAATTCACTTTTCAACTTGTTTATCGAACTATCTTCGTTTAAGTAATTGTTATCTAATTCGACTTTTAATTTTTCTAAAGAGCCATACAAGTTAATAACGGTGTTGTATTTTTTCTCAAAATTTTCTAAAGACTTATTAAAAGAAATATATTCACTATCTATCAAATCTTTCTGATTGTTGATATGTTTTGTAAATTCATCTTGTCGTTCTTTTATTTTATCATCAGAAATCGATAATATTTTTATAAATTCTTCTTCTTGTTGTTTTTTGAAATCTGCCATGTCTTCCTCGAACTTTTTCGAAAAAGTTTTTAGTTTTTTTATATTGCTTTCTAAATTATTATTTAATTCTTCTTGTTTTTTTTGTATATCTGGTATTTCTTTCTTGATGGTTTCAATAAATTTGGAGTTCTTCGTCAAAATCTCATCAAATAAAAAATTTAATGGTTTAATATCTTCTTGTAAAGTTTTTTTTGTTCTATTTATATCTGCTTCCAGTTCTGATAATTTTTTTCTAATTTTTTGTTCTTCCTTACAGATAGTTTCTTCAACCATAAGATTCTTCACCCCCGTGATAGACTAAATATATTCTAACATAAAGTAAAACAGGTTGTATAAATAGAATTAATCGATTGATATATTAATTTCAATAAAACATAATGGTATAATTTCTAAAATAAAAGAGCATTATATGAGAGGTGAACAAAAATGGAATTTTTAATTAGCAAAGAGTCGCTATCGTTTTTAAAAAAAATAGATAAAAATACTTATGAAGACATAAAAAAACATTTAGAAAAATATTTTGATAATAATGGCTATGCTGGTTCTGATATAAAAAGGCTTAAGAACTTGGATGAAAAAACTTATAGGATTAGGGTTGATAATATAAGAATAATTTTTAGCTTTATTAAGAAAGATAACGGTTTAATTCCAGCCATTAAATTTGTTGGCTTTCGTAAAGATGTGTACAGTAATTATAAAAGAAAATATCATCCTGAATGGAATTTTGAATTAGAAGAAATAAAAAAAGATAAATCTAATCAAACAAGCGATTATAAGGAAATAATAGTCAATACAAATTCAGAAGAAGGTTATTTGAAAGTTCCTCTGAATGAAATAGATGAAGCTTTAAACAATATAGATCCTTACTTATGCTTGGATAGAGAACAAGAAAAAATAATTAATGAAAATTATAAAAAACTGGTTATGGTAAAAGGTGGGCCTGGTACAGGAAAAACTACACTGATTTTGAGAAAGGCTTTTTTAACCATTTCTAAACAAAGAGGTAACAATATAAACAATATAAAAATACTTACCTTATCTGAAGAATTAAGAGATTTATACAATTCTATTTTAGATAAGTATGCAAAAATTGGTGAAAAAGAATTTAATAATTTCAGTTATTCTTTTAGTTCTTTAATAAATGATTTAAAAGATAATGGTTTTTTTCAAGATTTACTGATTGATGATTATATCCCATTAAAAAAATCGATAGACAATAAAATTGAAGAAAATAAATTTTTGAGGAATAATTTAACTATAGAAGAAAAGAATATAGTATTAGATTACATAAAAAACAAAAAGAGTAGAAAGAATTTTTCTTATACATATGATAAGGATTTTGAGTATTATCTCAAAGAAAATAATTTTAAGATTAAAAAACAGGATTCTGATAATTTAAATAATTTTTTAGAAAAATATCTTTCAAAATCTCAAAATGATGAATTAGATAGAGATTTAGAAATACTAAAGTATTTGAAAAATCATAATATAATAATTAATAATAACAATCTTAAGTTTTTTGTTGATGAAAGCCAAGATTTTTCAGAAGTCCAACTCGAAATTATTAAACGTATATCTGAGCTTAACCAAAACGATGAACTAAAGTTATTTATAGTTGGTGACATACATCAAAAAGTTGCAAAATCAACTTTTAACTGGGAAGATCTATTTATAGAAGAATCTACTAAAAATAGAATTTTTGTGAAATTAAAAAAAAGTTATAGGTTTTCAAATAACATAAAAAAATTTAGAGAAGAAGTCTTAAAAAATCTTCCTCAAGAGGAAGGCGTAAAAGATGGTGCATTAGATGAAATAGAAGTAATAAACAAAGTAAAAGGTATCAAACCCATAATGACAATAATTGATGAAAGTAATGTTGTAAGTTCTTTCTTGGAAGTGTCAAAAGATAAAGAGAATTTAGAAACACAAATAATAACCTTTAGTGATGAAAAAGATGAAAAATTATTAAGTGAAATTGAAAATAAAACAAAAAAATTTATGGTATTTTCTTCTAAAAACGTAAAAGGTTTGGAAACAGATTCTATAATAATTTATAGACCTTTTAAAGGTAGAAGAAAACTGAAAAAAGAGGAATGGAATAATATAAATGTTATGCTGAGTAGAGCTCAAAATAACCTTTTAATAATAAATACAAAAGAAGATTATGATTATTTCTCAAAACATATTTTAAAAGATGATCTTTATTTATACGAAGAAAATTTTGAAAAGGCTTTTGATGAATTTTTTTCCCTTAGAAGCGATATAATAACCAATTATTCCGCCAAAATAATTTTTTTAAATAGATTCAGAAAGTTCTTTGAAAAATATATGCAAGGACAAGAAAACGAAGCAAACCTAAAAGAGTATTTATCTAAATTGAAAACATTCAAATTTTTTAATGTTTATGCCGAAACTATGATCAAATTAGGAGATTATATAAGTGCAATTGATACTTTAGTTAAAGTCAAAGATTATGAAGGAGCTTTAAAAATAAGTAAAGAAAATAATTTACACTTGAAATCATTTGAAATATATTATGAAAATTTAAAAGATTACAAAAAAGCTATAGAAATTTTTGAAGCTAATCTAAAAGATACATATGATATTCGACAAATTAAAGAAAGAGTGAAAGACTCATATATAAAAATAAAAAATTATTTGAAAGCTTCAGATTATGAAGATGATTACGATGAAAAAATAAAGATACTTCTAAAAGGGAATCATTTCAAAGAAATAGCTTTTCTGGAAAAAGAACGTAAAAATTATGATTCAGCAATAAAATATTATTTAAAAGCAAAAGAACTAACTAATGAAGATTATAAAAATATAGCAGATATCTATTTTTTAAAAAATGATTTTAAAAACGCCTATAATTATTATAAAAAAGGTAAACCAGTGGAAAAAATCGATAGATTAAAACAAGAATTGTTAGAAATAAGTTCTATTTATTGATTTGTTTTTTAGCAAAAATTTTTTGAGTATAAAAAACATCCATTAAAAAGGATTTCTCTTGAGTTGGACAGTTGAGAGCGTTTTTGGTTCTATCACGAAAATAGTGGGTAATTAAGCTGGAGTTAAATTAAGTTTACCAAGGGCAATAAAGAAAAACAGAAAACTGGCTCTCACTTTATCAAGTTGCCAGCTTAATACATTAAGCACATGGAATTTGTCAAATATTATCTTTGCTTTTGGGAAATGTTTCCTTGCTCCAGCTTTGAAAGGTATCGACATATCCATGCATATGGACTCCATGTCTGTTGAATCACCGTTTTTTTCAGTGTATCTTTCTTTGAATGATAGGAAGGTTTCTGCATCTTTTCCATCAGCTATATGTACAACCTTTTCTCGTTCCACATCTAAGAAATTGGTTAAATATACATGATGCTTTTTCCTTGCTATTTCATCAACAGATAACGTTTTTATCGGTTCTTTTGAGAAATCTTGTTTTTCTAATTCCTTTGAAACGTAAAAGTCTAATATTCTCCACAACCTACTTTGGGTTGTATTATACTTTTTAGCTATCTCAGCAACCGTCATATGATTGTACAACTCGAGGATAAACGCTTCAAACAATAAGGTGAATCCAGAGTTTTTTCGAGCCCAAGGAACCTCTACAGTCTTTGTCCCATCATCTGTTTTTATCCTAGCTACCCTCTCATGTATGTATGTTTCATATTGGAATAGGTTTACGTGTCTCCACTTTCTTTGAAACGTATCGTATGCACTTAATATTTTCCGTTGTCTAACTTTGGACCTTTTTTGGAATCAACATACATCTTGATTATATCTTCTCATTTACTGTAACTCTGTTTTCTTATTCGTCGTGAAGCTGTTTCCATTGTTGCTCGATAAGTTGGAAAGCATGTCAATTCATTAGCGATGTAGTTCACTCCAAAAGCTTTTATCAATCTTCTTCCGACGATGAATCAACTAACATGATTAACTCTATAATAGCACCTATACATAAACCACACAAACCACCTATTCTAGCTGCTTCTTCAATAAAAACAGAATCAATCTGTTTCATTTTTTCACCTCCTTTCTGTTTTTTTATTGTTTTCTGATCCATATGTTAATCGTTTGTAGAAAAGGAAGGTAAGATAGTTTGAGTGAAGAGTGGCTGTTTTCATGTTATCAATAGACAGCTAAATTGGGGCAGCTATTATTCGTTCTCGTTTACTTCTTTGATCTTGTATTTTTGTATTTGATTAAGAAATTCCTTGGAAAAGTTTTCGAGATTTACTACGTTCATATGAAATAAATCTTTTAAAGCATCTGCTCCTGAATCTGTGATATCTAATAAGACCATAAAAGAGTGGTCTTTATCTAAATTTAGTATTTTAGAAATTTTAGAATATTTTTCTACGTATCTTTGATAATCTCCTGATTTTATTTCAAACCAAAAAATCTCTCCCTCTATTTCAAAGAGAAGGTCTAACTCAAAATCATCTCCATTTGCAAATGAAACTTGCGGATTTGCGAAATAAGAAAATTTTATGGAAGGATTAACTTGCTTTATTAAAGAAATGATTTGATTTTTAATATATCTCTCAAGCCATTTACCTGAAAAAAAGTTCAAGGCTTTGGGTATTCTATTTGGTGCGGCTAATAAAAGATATTTTGGAGATTTATAATATGTAAATTCTGACAAAAAGGCAATTTCATGAAGCCAACTTGCCAATTGACAAATACTTGAAATTTCCTCCTGTGTTCTTTCTTTAAGATACATTTTAACGTTTTCCCCTGAATTCATCTTTCTCTTTATTTGGTCCAAAAATGGACGAATCAATTTATATCTATCACCCATAAAAACAGCTATTCTATCTAAAATTTTGTCTCCATTTTCTTCCTCTGGTATTGTTTTTATTGTGATTCTCCGGTTTATTAAAAAATTTGCAAGGATAATTTGTCTATTAAGGATATCTTCACTTTCATCTTCATCTGGTGTTGTATTTTTATTAATGTATGTTTGTGAATTTGCATAATTAAAATTATTAGAAATATTATCTTGATCTTCCCTATTCAGGCTTTCAGCAATGCTTTCTAAGGCAGAAGCGATTCTTCCTAAAATTTTTAGTAATTCTTCATTCATTATATCTTCCTCCAATGCATTGAGTTGTTTGGTATCTTGAATAATTCTAAATCAAACACTAAAACCGACTTTAAAAATCTTCATTCTAAATTTGAAGTATGAGTTGGTTATTAATATTGGGTGGTAGCGTATTTCAATATAAAAAAATGAAGATATTTTATCATAAAAATTAGTTTTAATAAATTAAAGGGAGGAAAAATACAAGCATAAGAGATTAGGAAAGAGTTTATAAAGCATTATGAAAAAAGCATTTTGCACAAAGCAGCAAAATTTATTCCTTAAAGGTAGGCTAAGATACACACATCATTTGCTTCGCAAAAGAGGATTTGGAAATAGTTTCTAAGGCATTATGAAAAAGCGTTTTGCATAAAGCAGCAAAATTTATTCCTTAAAGGTAGGCTAAGACACACACATCATTTACTTCGTAAATGAGAATTCGGAAAGAGTTTCTAAAGCATTATGAAAAAAGTTTTGCATAAAGCAGCAAAATTTATTCCTTAAAGGTAGGATAGATACCAACAAAAAATTTATAATAATCAAACTAATTATATGTTTTTATTCCTTAAAGGTAGGATAGACACTGTATCCGAAAGAGCATGGCACATTGACTATATTAAGTTTTTATTCCTTAAAGGTAGGATAGATACAAAGTCTAAGTCATCTTCTTGATCTTTCCATAAGATGTTTTTATTCCTTAAAGGTAGGATAGATACAGTGTCGCGGATTAACAGATTGGAAAAATGGGAACGTTGTTTTTATTCCTTAAAGGTAGGATAGATACCCAGCTGCACCTCCAAAACTTATTACACCATATTTGAGTTTTTATTCCTTAAAGGTAGGATAGATACACTAGCTCAGACGGTTGCAGCTGCAAATTGGAAACTGAGTTTTTATTCCTTAAAGGTAGGATAGATACAAGAGTCATTGGAAAAAAGTATTTACCAGAGCACTGGGTTTTTATTCCTTAAAGGTAGGATAGATACCCGTACTATTCACGCCCTCCCACATTTGAATTGCTATATTAGGTTTTTATTCCTTAAAGGTAGGATAGATACTTATACATCGATTCAAGTGTTATTGGGCAATATGGGAGTTTTTATTCCTTATAGGTAGGATAGACACCTTTTTGTAGTGATGGATAAGTATCAAGTATATCTTGTTTTTATTCCTTAAAGGTAGGATAGATACTCTTTGATTCTCCATGTAAAGAAAACGCATTCAAATAGGTTTTTATTCCTTAAAGGTAGGATAGATACGATACAGGTACCCGATGATTACAAAGTGAACCCACGTTTTTATTCCTTAAAGGTAGGCTAAGACACGGACGTCATTTACTTCGTAAATGAGAATTCGGAAAGAGTTTCTAAAGCATTATGAAAAAAGTTTTGCATAAAGCAGCAAAATTTATTCCTTAAAGGTAGGATAGAAACACAAAGATTATACCTAGATGACGGGAAATTCTACAACGGTTTTTATTCCTTAAAGGTAGGCTAAGACACGGACGTCACTTACTTCGTAAATGAGAATTCGGAAAGAGTTTCTAAAGCATTATGAAAAAAGTTTTGCATAAAGCAGCAAAATTTATTCCTTAAAGGTAGGATAGATACGAGATTTATCTCCCAATAGCTCATCTTCACTAGCTTTGAAGTTTTTATTCCTTAAAGGTAGGATAGATACTTATATTTTTTTTATTTCTTCTAAATTCCAAAATTCTGTTTTTATTCCTTAAAGGTAGGATAGATACATGACGCAGTCGTATTGGTATTAGCTTTATTTCTTATGAAGTTTTTATTCCTTAAAGGTAGGATAGATACAAGGAAAGAAATGGACCAGGTTGCAAAACGACGACTTGTTTTTATTCCTTAAAGGTAGGATAGATACCCATAGGTTCACGATAAAAAGTGTATCATAAAAAATTACATTTGTCAAGCAAAACTTTGAGAAATTGTTAAAAATCAACTCAAGGGCTTATGAAACGAAACTTGTGACTTTTAGCACTTGTCTGTCGATCCCCTAGGTTTTTTCCCTTATTGGAGGTCGACAGACATTTTTTCTATATCATTTTCTGGTTTAGGTTAAATAAGTAAATATTAGTTAGTTGGAAGTTAAACTTAGTAATCTTTTTCGTTTAACTTGAAGTTATATGGGCTGCAAAATGCCATCTTTCTTCTCCGATTCATTATAATCATTTTCAACAGGCATTGATGATTTACATTTGAAGCAAGGAATTCCATGGGATTTGGTTTAGTGGAAAAGGTTAGAAATTTTAGCTGATTATTTAATCATTAATAGCCAAATAAAGATTTAAGAAATTCAAATAGTGCACTAAGAATTATAATAATGAAGATTTTAAACATTACCTATTACTTAGGGAGGATCTATTCTTGTACGAAATAAATATTCCTTTTTACTTTGTCGATTGTGAAGTCATTAATAATGTAATCTTTCTCAATTTCAAGTCTTTCTTTTGCTCTTGTGATAGCCACGTATATTAGATTAATCTCTTCCTTTTTGAGTATTTTTCTATTTTCTTCTAATAATCTTCTAAGATTTGCGAAATCATCAAGAATTTTTACTCTATTCCACTCAAGTCCTTTAGATTTGTGGCCCGTAGTGAGAATAACTGTTGCATCTTGTTGAGATGTGTTTCTACTTTCAAGTTCTGTGACAAGCTTGCTGATATTTTTGTCTATATAATTCTCTACAATCTCTATCTTGGATTTAAGATCAACTTCATTTGCTTTATCCGCGTATTCCGTAAGTTTAGAAAATGATTCAAAATTTTTCAAAAATTTGTCGTAAATGAGATCCCTTCTTTGAAGAATTAAATTCTGTATATCAATTAAATCTTGGAAATTATAGCTGTTGAAACCACCAACAAAGTGGAATTTTACATTGGGGTTTTTTTCCAATTCATCAACGGCATAATCAAAAAGCCTAGCGTTTGTTCTAGCAATCACAGCCAAAGGACCCTGTGTTTCTGACTGAATGGCTTTCTTTACTCCTTTGAAAGGAACAGCAGCGTTGAGCAGTTGTAAATATGGGTTTGCCATTTTAGCTATCTCGTGTCTACAGCGAAAAGACTGTGAAAGATAGAGTGTTTTGACGCCATCTATTGTTGAAAGGGTCTCTAGGCTATTAATTGCTCCTCGCCAGCTATAAATCTGTTGATACTTGTCCCCTATAAATACTTTCTTTGCATTTTTCTGTGAAAGAACAGTATCTATCATTACACCTGAAATATCTTGTGCTTCATCCACCATAATAATAGAATACGGTAAAGTAGGTTTTGAAAGTTGATAGAGTTTGAGGTAGAAGTCATGCTCAAAAGGCAGCGATGAATCGTTTACAATTATTTCCCAAATTTCAGAAAGCTTACTTAATAAATAATGAGCCGGTATTAAATCTAATTTCTTGGTTCTTTCGACCTCGTTATATTTTATTTTTTTATAAGCTTCCATATCGTAGGCTGAATTTGCAAACTCTCTAATATATGAAAGTAGTAGTGAGGCGGACTTGTATCTGATACGTTTAGTTACGTCATCTAAAAAGTCCATTAAATCGTAAGCTCGAAGCTTGCCGAAACGTTCCTTATAGTTCTTTCCAATAGCTCCATAGGCAAGAGAGTGAATTGTCTTAACAGTAACATTAGGCAAACAAGCAAATTTTCTTTCTCCCTCTTCCTTCATAGAACGGTTGTAAGCCAAAACAAGTATCTTTTCTCGGGGTCTAGCTTGGGCAAATTGAACAAGAGTTGAGGTTTTGCCAGTTCCTGCATAAGCATTAACAAGAAGAATGTCTTTGAAATTTGCGTCTACGATAGCTTTCTGTTCTAAAGTTGGTTTAAGCAAAGGAATCACTCCAATTTTTTAGAAATTTTGGACTTTTTCATACACAAAAACAGGATAGAAAACTATCCTTTTCATAACGTATTCTCATATAAAACTTTAAAAGTTATTTTTTTATGCAGGTAAAAAATTAGGCGTAGTTTGCTAAGTAAATGAGGGTTTGGAAAGAGTTTCTAAGGTATTATGAAAAAAGTTTTCGCTGTAAGCAGCAAAATTTATTTCGTTCCTCATAGGTAGGATAAAGGTGATACCGTAAGGGCATTTTTCAATACCCTTGCAAGTGTTTCCATCCCTTAAAGGTAGGCTAAGGCACATACGTCGTTTGCAATGCAAACGAGGTTAGGAAAAAGTTTCTAAGGCATCGTGAAAAAGGCGTTTTGCATTAGGCGGCAAAATTTATTCCTTAAAGGTAGGATAGACACTCGGCTATTCTGGGGATTATAGAATAGTTGCTGTAGAGTTTTTATTCCTTAAAGGTAGGATAGACACTATTTCTAAACAATTATTGTCTGAAATGAAAAAAGAAATGTTTTTATTCCTTAAAGGTAGGATAGACACATGAACCAAGAACCTATGAGGTAGCAACAAAATTTAGGGAAGAATGTTTTTATTCCTTAAAGGTAGGATAGACACAAGAAAAGCCACTCTAACATCAACTACAAATTCCAAGTTTTTATTCCTTAAAGGTAGGATAGACACGAACAATCATCCTCTGAATGGAGCGACGCAAAGAAAGGTTTTTATTCCTTAAAGGTAGGATAGACACAATCTTAGGAGGAAAAAAATGAAATATTATTATGACCCGTTTTTATTCCTTAAAGGTAGGATAGACACGACATTTATTTTACAAAAGAGAATGGAGTTATAATTGCGTTTTTATTCCTTAGAGGTAGGATAGACACAATCCATGGTTGTTTCCCCACGTGTCTTGGAACTCTGTTTTTATTCCTTAGAGGTAGGATAGACACCCATAGGTTCACGATAAAAAGTGTATCATAAAAAATTACAATTGTCAAGCAAAACTTTGACGAATTGTTAAAAATCAATTCAAAGGCTTATGGAAGAAGCCTTGTGACTTTTAACACATGTCTGTCGATCCCCTGGGTTTTTTACCCTATTGGAGGTCGACAGACATTTTTTTATATCATTTTCTGCTTTATGTTAAATAGATAAATATTAGTTTATTGGAAGTTAATCTAGGCGGCTTTTTTGTTTAACTTGAGGTTGTATTGGCAGCAAAATGCCATCTTATTTTATGAATTGGTATTTTTGTTATACTCACTATCAACAATTTTAAAAGAAAATTGTTGTAAAAATCAGATCGAACATCAGGATTATAGAGATAAACCGTAAGCTTTCAATAACCTTTTCTCTTATCTTATTTTAGATTTTTTTCCTAAGTGTTATAATATACACGAGGTGATAAGATGAGGCTTTTTATAAAACTAAGTGTCGACAATCTTTCTCTGCCAGTTCATTATAATCATTATCAACAGGCGTTGATTTACAATTGGATCAATGATGAATATTATCAAAGTTTTTTGCACGATGTAGGTTTTAAGGCTGATAAATCAACTTTTAAGATGTTTACTTTCTCAAAGTTTTTTGGTAATTATAACTACAATCAAGATACTAAAAAGATCACCTTCATGGATAAGATTTGGTTTACTCTTTCATCACCAAATGACAAATTTTTAGAATACATTATTGATAAGATACTATTCACCAAAAAATACTTTCTAAATAGACAAGAGGTGCAAGTTGAAGATATCAAGTACAGTAAGTTTTTACCTTCCAAAGGTTTAGAAGTCGAAACCAAATCACCTATCACTGCTCACGTTTCTTTAAAAGATAACGACAAAACTAAAACACGTTATTTATCACCTGCTGATATTGAGTTTAATGAGATAATAAGAAGTAATTTGATACGTAAATTCGAGGCTTTCTATGGCTATGAACCTCAAGATGACAACTTTACAATAAAACCGTCAGATGGCCATTTGAAGATGACAATTTCGAATTATAAAGGATTTATAATAAAAGGATGGGAAGGAAAATTTTATATAAGTGGGTCACCAGATTTGTTAAAAATTGGATACGATGCAGGTCTTGGAGCAAGGAATTCTATGGGATTTGGTTTAGTAGAAAAGATTAGAAATTTTAGGTGATTGTTCAATTAATAAAGTCCAAATAAAGATTTAAGAAATTCAAATATTGCACTAAGAATGATAATAATAAAGAAAACTAAAAAGAACCAACCAATATTTCCTAATATATCTTTTATTTTGCTTGGTGTTGGTTCTTTTTGATTAGATCCTTGGTTGGGTTTTATTATGTTTTCTTCAACAATTCGATCTTTTGTTTGAGTTGTCTTTTGTAAGGGCGAGCTTTCTTCTTGGTTCGTTTTTGTTTCTTGAATTGATTCCACTTTCTCGCTTTTTTGCTTTTCTTTATTCTTCTGCTTTCTGTTTTGTTCTATGGCTATAGCTGAAATCAGAATGATCACTCCTAAAAAAATCATACCAACGGATCCATTTGATATACCAGCGTTAATTGCGCCCAAAACAATGAGCCATATAATTACAGCTGTTCCTACATTGTATAGATACATGTCATCTCTCCTTAAAAGCTGAGTTTTACGAATCAAGTCGTTATTATCAAAGTAAAAGTATTTATCTATTAACCGATCTAGATTAATTATTTGACTTGTTAGTTATGAATAAGGGCTTTTTTTTTAAGAACAAATCTGTCGATCCCCTGATTTTTTCCATATTAGGGGATCGACTTTACAAACTCATTTCAAACTTTGGTTATACTTCCAAAAATGCCAATTAGAGATATTGGAATTGAAATGAACCAAGCTAAACTATAGGTTATAAAAGTTAGTAGGAATATTAGAAAAACTTTTATTTGACTTATTGCAATTCCCTCTTGTTCAAATTCGTTTTTAAGATTTTGATAGAATGTTGGTTTGTTTTTTAGTTTTGGAATAAAATGTAATGTAGTGTAAGCCAAAGTTGCGGATATTAAACTAATTAATATATAGATTTTCAGTAGCAGAAGCAGCAGATAAATCTCCTCCTTAATCGTTTTTTAAAGTTTTTTTATCTGCACAATAGTTACAAGGCAAGTCAAGCTTTTCGTAGTGTTTTCTCGTCTAAAAGTGTGAGAGTATTTATTTTTCTATTTCTAATATGCATGTTAAAAGCTAAGAGTCATTAGAGTGGGAAATGAATTTTTGGAAGTGTTTCTAAAGCGTTGCGAGTGGAAATTTTCGCGCATGTAAGTGAAATTTATTCCTTAAAGGTAGGCTAAGACACAAGTGTCGTTTGCGAAGCAAAGGAGAATAAGGAAATTATTTCTTAGGTATTATGAAAAGAACGTTTTGAACAGATCAGCAAAAAACCATTTTGCACAGGGCTGCAAAAAGCGATTTGCACAAATCAACAAAAATAGTTTATCATAAAAAATTACAATTGTCAAGCGAAAATTTGAGAAATTGTTATAAATCAGGTCAAAAGCTTATGGAATAAAGCTTTGACTATTTAACACTCATGTTAACCATAGGTAGTTATACTTTCTTTTAAACTTTTTGCTATTATATCGTTGTTATACAAGCTCAACAATTTACTATAGTCAAAAACAAAAAAGCGCCCTATAAGGGCGCTCTTTATAGTTTATAAAAATTTTATCGATCGTTGTTAGTTCTTTTCAACACATACACACAGTATTTTTAATTTAACTTAATCCATACTTCTTCTTTATAATTTTGTATGATGTGTTGAATGAATTCATCCGCTGTCATGGTGGATGTGACAAAAGCAAGAAGGGAAGCTAATGGAGGAATTAGAATACCAGCGTTTATCGCACTACCACCAAAAGCAATTCCGATAGGCAAACTCATAGGGGGGAAAATTAAAAACGTTACTAGTGTAGTTCCACCTATTATTCCCCATTTTATTGTGTTATATAATGCAGGTTTTTCATATTTCATATAGTTGATCTTACTTGTATAAAAGTCGTAGTTTTTACTGTAAGAAACATAAGCATCTACTGTGTTGTCTTCTTTAGCAACATACATTTCTCCAAAGAAAATGCCTTTTTCTTCAAGATAGCTTACTCTAACTTCTATTTGATTTCCTTTCGAATCACTAATTTGTTGAGTTTCTATGGGTGTTTCTGCTTCATCATATCTAGTTAAAGTTATAGATGCAAATGAGTTCAAAACTATTCCTATTATCAAAATAATTAATACACCTTTTTTCATTTTATCACCTCACAATAATTTTTATGCAAAACGATTTTGTGGCAAACATGTAAGTAGTTTTATTCAAAGAATTTCTCTTTGATATCGCTTTTCTCACCTCCTTTATATTTTGTCTGGAACAATTATTAATTATTTAAGGGAAGGAAAATAATCTAACTCAAATGTAGGGTAGTAGTTTCAATGTTATTATGAGGCAGTTAGACGGGGAGTTTTTCTATAACTCTCTTTTAAATTGAGTTATCTTTGGTAAGTTGAGTTCATATATTTGAAATGAGTAGTTGGAAGCTATTCTAATGACATTTTGATGTTTTAATCGTCATTCTCAATTACGTCACTGAATTTATCTCTGAGAAAACTTATAGCTGCTACCAAGATTCCAAGATCATCTATTGGATTCCCAGGCAAAAAGTCAATCGGACTGATTAGATAAACAAGTGTGAACAGAGCAACTACTATAGCCATTGTTATGAAACTAATCAAACCAGTAATTTTCTCTGAAGGTTTTTTGGAATAAGGTTCAATAGAATTTCTGTTTGGTATCAACTATCTCACCTCCTCTTTATTTTGTTCGGAACATTTGTTAATTGGTTGTGAAAAGGAAGGTAAAGTAGTTTAATTTTAGGATGGGTATTTCCATATTATTATGAGGCAGTTAGATGGAGTGCTTTTCTATAACTCTCTTTTAAATTGAATTGTCTTTGGTAAGTTGAGTTCTTATATTTGGTTGGGATTGTTTCTTAATAGTTATGAAGAAGGCGTAATTTGTTTTGCAAATTAGAATTTGGAGGTTATTTTTGAAGAATTAAGAAAAGGTGTTTTGCATGAGGCAGCAAAACTTATTCCTTAAAGGTAGGCTAAGAGACAAACGTCATTTGCTTCGCAAATGAGAGTTGGAAAGTGTTTCTAAAACATTAGGGAAAAAACGTTAAGCACAAGTTAGCAAAATTTTTGTTTTGAAGAAAAATCTGTCGATCCCTTGGGTTTTTCACCCTATTGGAGGTCGACAGACGTTTTTTTACGTAAAGTTACTTCCCTTTGATATAAAATTCCATCAGTCGTGTTCTCATCTAATATGATAAATTAAAAGTATTTGCGAACGTACAGGGCGTATTTATTTTTTCCAATACCCTTTTGTTTGAGTAGTTTTCTAAATCTTTCTACCTTTTCATTAGTTTTAATGTCGAATAGGTTCGATGAAATTTCATGTGTGTAATACTCTTGAATCGCCTTTGTTTCTTTTGGACCTTTTTCTTCGTCTAATGCTATGATGACATTATCAAAATCTTTGAAAGTTTTTTCGATGAGTACTTCTACTTCATTCCAGAAAAGTTTTCCCAATCCACTACCAATTTTTGGGATTATTACCTTGTTCTGTATTGCATTCTGAATTAAATATCGTTTTAAATTTTCTACCCCTAACTGTATCCATTCAATCTTTGAGGGATATTTAAAACGTGATTTTGTTGCCATGTTTCCAATTATAATGTCATTTTCCTTGTAAAAAAATATCTCGCCAGGGTTGAGTTCTCCTTTTTTGCATATCTCTTTGTATTTTTTTTCAGTTTCGGGAAATCTTATTGCAATCTCTAAAGCCAATCCCTTTCCCATGTATCCTTCTGTATTCACTGGATTTATTATAAGGTTCCCTGGTTCTAAGAATTCTAACAATGAGTATTTTACAATTTGCATAAAATTCACCTGCTCTAGAAAATTCGTTTTACTGTTATATATTCATACTTTCATTAGGAACTTACAAATTAACACAATCAATATAAAGTTCGTTTTGAAACATCATATCAAAAATTGGTGAGTCTTTAGGGGTTTTTATCTTTTTTCTATCAATTTTTTCTTTATTTCCCAAAGTTCTCTTATTTTCTTCTGAGAAGGTGTAGACGCTTTTAATATACTTTTTATCAACTATTTCTGGAATTAGTATTTCTGATTGTGTGATCGACTTTAACTTAGGCTCCCTCCACCAGTAAATGCTGAATATATCATCGAAATTTAATGATTCAAAGGTTTGCTTTGTATAAATTGAAATTTCAGCATTTTTTGAGCTAGCATTTCCATATGAAATCAAGGTTCCAGTTTGATTAGCCACTTCGCTATCTATGCAATAATTTTTATTCAAAAAGATTTTGTGGATAACATGTAAGTAGTTTTATTCAAAGACTTTCTCTTTGATACCCCTTGTCTCACCTCCTTTATATTTTGTCTGGAACAATTATTTATGGGAAAGAAAATAATCTAACTCAAACGTAGGATGGTAGTTTCCATGTTATCAAGAGGCAGTTAGACGGGGTGCGTTTACGCAATTATTCTTCATTCTCGTTCACTTCAATGTTTTGCCATTTTTGTATTTGATTAAGAAATTCCTTGGAAAAATTTTCGAGATTTACTACATTCATGTGAAATAAATCTTTTAAAGCATCTGCTCCTGGTTCTGTGATATCTAGTAAGACCATAAAAGAGTGGTCTTTGTCCAGGTTTAGTAGTTTAGAAACTTTTGAATATTTCTCCACGTATCTTTGATAATCTGCTGACTTTATTTCAAACCAAAAAATCTCTCTCTCTATTTCGAAGAGAAGGTCTAACTCAAAATCATCTCCATTTGCAAATGAAACTTGCGGATTTGCTAAATAAGAAAATTTTATCGAAGGATTAACTTGCTTTATTAAAGAAATAACTTGATATTTAATATATCTTTCAAACCATTTACCCGAAAAAAAGTTCAATGCTTTGGGTATTCTATTCGGTGTAGCCAATAAAAGATATTTTGGAGATTTATAATATATAAATTCCGACAAAAAAGCAATTTCATGTAGCCAGCTACCCAATTGACAAATACTTGAAATTTCATCTTGAGTTCTTTCCTTTAGATACATTTTAACAGTTTGTCCTGAGTTCATCTTTCGCTTTATTTGATCCAAAAATGGGCGAATCAATTTATATCTGTCACCCATAAAAACAGCTATTTTATCTAAAATTTTGTCTCCATTTTCTTCCTCTGGTATGCTTTTTATTGTGATTCTCCTGTTTATTAAAAAGTTTGCAAGGATAATTTGTCTGTTGAGGATATCCTCGCTTTCATCTTCTGTGGTATTTTTATTAACGTATGTGTGTGAATTTGCATAATTAAGATTATTAGAAATATTATCTTGATTTTCTCTATTCAGACTTTCGGCAATGTTTTCTAAGGCAGAGGCAATCCTTCCTAAAATTTTAAGTAACTCTTCATTCATTATATCTTCCCCCAATATTTTGAATTATACGGTCTATTAACAGTCATAAAAAAAGTATTGTAATTAGCTTTTAAGATATTCAATATATATTAGAAGTGTGTATTTTGTTGTTACAATGAAATTATACCGTACTCAATATAAAAATAGAGGTATGACAACAGAAAATATTTTTAAATTTTTTTAGTGCTTACTATGGATTAAGTTATTTAATTTCCATGTTATTATAGGGCAGTTATTTGTTGAAGTTTTACTCAGATACCCCTTTATTAAAATAAATTGGTGCATCTTCTCGAAACGTTAGAAAAAATGTGATAAAATATTAATATGTTTGTTCAATCAAGGGGGTGATTATTATAAGTTATGAAGTTGAAAAGAAATATTTATTGAATCAAAGTACTTTTAATAACTTACTTAAGTCAAAAAAGCATAGTAAAGTTGGTATTATCCAATGGTATGTTAGCGATTCTGAAGACACGAGGTACAGATTAACTATAAAAAAGTTACCAACAGGTTTCTATCAGGAATGGACATATACATCTAAAAGTAGTGGTTTAGAAGAAAGGGAGGAAATAGAACGATCTGTATCACCTCAAGAGATTGCTGAAAAATGGAATTTACTGAAAAGCTTCAAAATGGTTGCGAAGATTAGATATATCTTGCAAAAGAATCCCGAAATTGTCATAGACGAATTCTTAAAACCGTTTGAACATCAGTTAGCTGTTAAGGATCTAGAATACTTAATGGAAGTAGAAGAGAAGGGCGAGGTAAAGAAAAAAGACTTTAATGAATACTTGAAAGACAATGATTATCCTGTTGAAAATTTTATTGAAGTCAATGATAATTTTGAGAAGTACAAAAACAAAAATCTAGCTACAAAGTTCGAAGTTAAGGATAAATCAGTATTTGATATTATTGAATTTGTAAAGAACAGATTGAAAGGTGATATAACGTTAGTTATAACTCAGGGAAGATCTCTTACTGCTAATGGTAAGAAAAATGAGTATGAACAAGTATACACCGAACTAGAAGAACTTTTTATCAAAGAAGAGTATGATAAGATCAAATTTTTTGAAATTCCATTTGGGATATCTGCCGAAATAGATACTTATGATTTGATTAAAAATATGGGATACAAAATTATAAATATTGTTCTTTTTACTCAACCAGATTTTTTTGGACAACCTAATAGCAAAAGCAAAGATATCAAAAAAATAGGTAAAAGCCATACTTACTATGATGAAAATAATTCTTGGGAAGGAGCAATGTTGAAATGTATTTTTGAGAAGAAATACAATTTAAACGTTGAAATTGCTCCTTTGAAAAATGTTTTATCGAGGGATCTTTTTGACCTTAGTTGGAGTAAATTGGATGAAGTTTTAAGCAAAAACTCTAAAGATCAATTCATAATCGATGTGACTGGCGGCCAGAAAAATGTGGGGTTAGTCATAGCTATTTATTCGTTATTCAAAAATATACCTTTTTATTATAAATACGAAAAGACTAATCTGGAAGAATTTCCCGCCTTTGGCCTTGATTGGGATTATGATTACTTCGATAATATCTATTCAATAGTGAAAACTTTGAATTTGAATGAGAATGATAAAATATTGGATATAAAAGATTTTTTAAATTTACCTGAAGAGATTGCCAATGTTTTTTCTTTCATAGACTCATACCAACTGAAACCATTTTATCCTTTGGCAAGAATTTTAAGTGATTATGAGGAAAAACGAGAATTGCCATTTGGCATTGGAAAGAATCTACTCGATGTTTTTGAAGTTGATGATGGCAACAAAGAAAAAACAAGAGAACTGAAAGAATACATTGAGAATATGATTATAACTAAGTGGTCCAAACAGTGGATAGGGGATCTTATACCTGAGACCGTTGAGCATTCACAGAGACATAGTAAGAGATTAATGGATTTTACCGCCAGTTTAATAAACATCCTTTCAGAGGAAAAATTCTTACCGGAAGATATTAGCGATGGTTATTACGGAGATACGGGGATAAAGTACAAATATGTATTTTATTTTATTTTAATTTTAGCCCTCAATGTTCACGATTTAGGACATACATACTCAAAGTTTAAACTCAATGATGGTAATTTTGTATACCTTGATAAATATCCTTCTTTGGTTAGGGATTTGCACAATGAGCTTTCCGTTCAATTCATAGATGAGTACAAGAATGAAGACAGTATTTTTAATATATTTGAGCCAATTGGTGAGAATGATGTCGATTTAAAAAAACTTTTTGGAAATAAAAAAGAAGAGATTTTAGAGGCCGTTAAATTAATCTCCAAGTATCATAGAGGGTATTTACCGATAGATAAAGACAGAGAGTCAAAGAGTAAAGAGTATGTTCAAATTTTTGGTATCGATACGACTCCATTAAAGGAATTACTGGAATCTGGAAGATCACCAATTAAAGACGAAGAACTTAAAAAGTTAGTTATACATGCCGCAAGGTGGCTGAAGTTTATAGACGGAACAGATGTACAAGCGGATAGGATCGTAACGAATTCTTACCATAGTGCAAGATTGAAAAGAACAAAGTTTGAAATTTTAAGTTTGATCGATAAATACGAACTGAATTTTCCAAATTCAGTCAATTTAAAAACTCTCAAAGAGTTAGTAAAAAAAGTTTCAGTAGGGCCACTAGACACAGCAAACGCAAATGAGCAACGGAAGTTATTCGCTGACATTAAAGATAAGTCGCAAGCTTTAGAAACGCAAGTTTATGAATATATAAAAAAGCAAATATCGAATGGAAATTATAGTATAAATAATCCAGAAATGGAATTATTGGATACAATTGCTTTTAAATCTTTACAGTTTGAGCATTTTGAAAAGCATAGAAATATTGCTGCGATTTATCCGTTGTGGTTGGAATGGTATAACGATGAAGACGCACAAGAAATTTATTTACACTTGAATCTCATTAAAAATGTTGCAAACAACGACGATACGGAGTTTAAAGACAAAGTAATAGAGGAAATTAAGAAAGATATAAAAGGGGAGTTGGAAGGGGCTAACTTAAGAATTATGGGAAAGATACTCAAATTATCCTTCGATAAAAAGGCGGTAAGATCATATGATTAAAGATTATTATAAACCATTTGTTGCAGATGATTGGAAGCCTATTGTGAAAAATTATATTGACTACATTACTAAAAACTTGGAAAAAGATGTTGAAAAGAAAAATTTAAATAGTAAATTAATTGAAAAATTAAAAAACAAAGATATTAGGAGATTCGAAAAAACCGCTGAAACCTTGGAAGATGATTGTACTAGATGTGGGCTTTATTCAATCGAGGTTAAAGATGGAGAGAATACCTTGAGAGCAGAGGATATCCAAATCCTGTATCCTGATGAGGATGGGTATTTTAAACACAGAAACAGAAAATTGTACACACCTTGGGTTATTTTTGATGGATATGAAATAGATGCCACTTCAGAATCAGATTCTGATGAAGAAAAAGAGGAGTCAGTAGGAAAAGTTTTGGACTTAAGCAACAAACTGATAATCCCAGGATATTATTTGGCTATTTTAAGTACGCTTGTAGGTGTTCTAACTGAAAAAAGATCAAATAAAGGTGCAGACAAAACTGAAGTTAGATTCAAAAGGATAAATAAATTAAGTGGAAAGATAGGGGTATGGATATATAAGTATTATACTATAAGTAAAGGAAAAGATTTGTTTAAAAAGGTCCCGATATTCTTTATCCCTGATGAACTAAATTATATTGAGTATTATTCTAACCCTCGAAAAGTCGTATACCCAAATGAACTAGTAAACAAAAACCTTCGATTACCTCACGAATCTCACCTTGGAATAGTCGACCTTCTTGAAACTCCAGAGTCTGAAAAAATAGGACTTACCTTAAGCCTGGTTGATTCAGAAAACTTAAGATACAACATAGATAAATTCCAATTTTTTAATGATTCGAGTAAAAATACTGCGGAAGATTTATTATCTTTTGCAAGTTATCAGATACCATTCATTTTACATTCTGATGGTGCGAGGATTTTGATGGGTTCAAAAAACCTTAAACAAGCAATAACTCTTGATAAAGCAGAAGAACCTTTCCTAAAAACAGGTAAGGAAAAAGGTAAAGTTGGGATAAACGCCTTTGTTGGATATGGTTTGTTTGAAGGATTCAACTTTGAAGATGGTATAGTTGTTTCAGAAAGTTTCGCAAAAAAAATGCAAACTACGGTACTTGAAGAAGATAAATTCAATGTTGAAGTTGAAGCAGTTAAATTCCCTAAAATGGTTGGAGATAGCTGGATTTATGACCAAACAAAAATAATCTGGAAGATCAAAGAAAATCAATCTGTTAGCTATGGAGATGTCTTGTTTGAAGTGAAGAGTCCGAAATACAAAAACAATAAAAAATACACATACCAAGGAAAGTATCAAGCCATTGTTAAAAGTATTCCTCATACTCCAGAGAGACCTTTTGAAAATTATAGCCTTAGTGGCGAGCCACAAACTGAGGTTGAAATACGTGTTGAGTACCAAGTTTTTAAACCACTTGAAATCGGGGACAAAATAATGGGCAGGCACGGTAATAAAGGAACAATAACACTAATTTTGAGTGATGAAGAAATGCCTAAAGCAACTGTAAAGGACAAAAAAATACCACTTGATGTGATGCTTTCCCCTTTAGGGGTAGTCTCAAGAATGAATCTTGGACAGTTATATGAAACTCATAGTACAATGGCACAAAAGTTTTCCGATTTCGAAGATTTTAAAAATGGTGTGTCTCCTTTTGAGAATGGGTACAATAAGAAAGATAAAGTTTTAGAATCTTTAAAGAAAATTGGGGCGGACGATTATGGAAGGTTTAGGGTAAGTTATAAAGATAAAAACTGGTATTTAACCGTAGGATTTCAATACTTAGTGAGATTAGATCATTGTGTACGCGATAAAATACACTTTGTACATAAAGCTTCTGAAGGACATATTAACAAACAACCCTTAAAAGGAAGATCAAACAATGGTGGTCAAAAAATCGGTGAGATGGAATTTTGGAGCCTATTTAGTTACAACAATAAAAATCTGATAAACTTATTTGCCAACAAAAATATTGACGAATCTGAGTTAGGTGATTCTACGAACGAGACTCCTTTAGAATTCTTCTATTCAATGATGGAAACCTTTGGTTACTCAATAAATCATGATAATCCTATGAAATCAATATTTGAAAATAAATCACCAGATAAAATTGAACTAAACAAAGAAATAGAAGAATTCCTTTCCCAAAAGTTAGGAAAAAATAAGAACTTATTGAGAATTCCTTCTTTTTTAGCTAGTGTTTTATATCTCAACGGTTATTTTAATAACAAAGAAATAAAAGATTATTTTGAACAAATAAAAGCGTCTTTCGAAGCTATCAGGGGAGAATGGAGAAAGGCTTATGAGCCGATGAAAGCGAGAGAAGACTACTCGATTAAGACATGGAAGCAAGAACAGCCAGTATTTTACAATAACTTTAAAAGCTATGTTGAAAAATACTTCAAAAATTATGTTGGTGAAATAAACAATGACGAAAAAAGTATAAAAGCAGTATATCAAGAAATTGAAAAATTTGTATCTTTGTTAAATGCAAATGAAAACTCTCGCTCGAAGAAAAACAATGAAACTCTCAAAAAGGTTCTCTCAATAATAAAAGAATCGTTATTCCAAAAAGAAGGCTATATCAGATCTCATATGGTAGCCAGAAGAATACATAACTCAGGAAGGGCTGTTATCACTCCACAACCAAAAGACAACATTAAATACTATTTAGATCAAGATATTCCTCTGGATATAAATACAGTTATATTGCCGATTGAATTTGGCCTTGAAATATTGAAAAATCATGAGCATATCAAATGCAACGTTATGGAAATATATAGGGCACTAAAAGGAGATTATAAAAAGAGAATAGAGGTTGCAAAATGCCTTAACGAGATATTCTCTGACGGAGCCCTAAAAAATAACTATGTGATTTTGAACAGGCAACCCTCTTTGCACAGACACTCTATGCAATCCTTTAAACCGCTTTTTTGGCAAAACTATACTATTGGACTACCGATAATCGTATGCGAAGGGTTCGGAGCAGATTTCGATGGAGATACCATGGCGGTTTACTATCCTTACGAGCAAAGTGAGGAAATCATGCAAGAACTGTACAAAATGCTACCTTCAAATAACCCGTTCAAACTTGGAGATGGTAGCTTAAATTATTCGATAGACCAAGATATGGTTTTTGGATATTATACCATTACTGGAAATGATAAAAACACAATGAAAAAAGAATACTCTGAGAAGTTTAAAAAGTTGATTCAGGCAAAACAAAATGAAGATATTCCTGAACTTATCAACCAAGAAATTATAAATGGCTACTTGTTAAATTCTATGGAAAATAACTTGACCCTCTCAGTTTATGAAATAGAAAAAAACGAAGAAGAAAATAGCATGAAATATATAAAACAAAGCAAGTGCAGAGGCAAAGATGAGCAATTTAAACAACTTTTTTTAGAAATCGAAGAGGTTTCAAATAGCAACTTTCTTGAAGGGATTCCGATAGACGATTATTTTGAAGCAGACAAAAACAAGGAATCTATATCGAAGAGATCTCGACGAACTTTAATGGACAAAAAGCTTCTTGTTGCACAAGCCGGATACTTTACAAGAAAATTAGTGGAATTTCTGGGAAATCTTTACGTAGGAGAGTTTGATGAATACAACGAAATAACGCTTACCAAAAAAATCATAAAATCTTCAGGTGAAGACTCAAAGTATAAGTTCGATTTGACTGAATATATGGGAAGATACTTCATTAGAGACGGAAAAGAAGTAAAGATAGATGAAAATACAATTGAAGAAATAATTCAAGTCCTTGAGTCTCGGGGTGAATTAAGAATCTGTTCTCCAAAAATAATTGAAAAAGATAATAAAAGATTCTATGTTTCAAAGAAATATTTAGGTCATGATATATCCACATTAAAAGAATTCGAAACAAACGAGTATATAGGTCTTTCTGCTGGACATGTTCTAGGAGAGAGGGGAACTCAACTTTCTATGCAAACTTTTCACACTGGTGGTAAAGGTATGGATATGAACGTTATAAGCTCAAAAATCTTTAAATTAGCGTTTGATGAAAAAACTTTTGAAGATTTTATCTATGGCATAGAAAATAACCCGACTCTCAAGCAAGATAAAGTGTTAGAAAACATCAAACTTAATCCGATATATTTTGAATTACTTTATTCCCTTGCTCAATTTTTGAAAGAAAAAGGAATCAAAAGTGCCAAATCGTATTTCATGGATTTTAATACGCGTGGACCTTTAACGGTTATGTCTTTCGAAAATGGGATGAAGGTGTTAAAAAATATAGAATTTAGTAAAGAATATATTGAAACTCATCCGAGAACCAGTTATACCTTTTATAACGAGGTGAAATAGAATGGGATCTAAAGAAAAAATAAAAGAAAAAGCAAAAGCTAAAGTATTTTATAGTTTCGACATTGACGAACCAGAAACGAATAATTTCGATGATGATGAACCTGCCTTGGTTGAAGAAATAGACGAAGAGGATCAAACAAACAAAGAGCGTTCACAGCAAGAAAGAGGCGATTATTCTTTTGAAACCCCATATGTCAGTTCAAGGAAAATACAATACGAAATTTTAAAGACAAACAAGGGGTACAAAATTATTAATTATCTAAACTCTGATAAAATTGCAAATGATATACAAAAATATTTAGATTCTTTTCCATTATGTGTTAATATAACCAAAGAAAGATTGGAAGGAATTTTCGTCACTAAGAGAAACAATAAAGCTGGTTTCAAAATTGATAAGAATTTGAATCATTACCACAACATTATGCTTCCAAATGGCGAAGTGATCCCACTTGTCAATTTAGTAAGAAGCGGTGGAGGTCCTATACCACGAAGAATTAATAAGTACTGGGAATACCGATCGCGTTTTTATAGCATAAGTATAAAACAGAAGTTTGACCAGGTTGAAAATTATTTTGATTCCGATACCATAGAGAAGATAGAAAAAAGTGGAAATATAGAAAAAGAAACGTTCTTACATATCTTAAACAACATTTTTTCTAACCATTATTCAACAAGCTACAAAGATTTCAAAGAGTTTATAGAAAAAAATTTAGAAGAGAGTGATTTAATTAAATCAGAATTAAAAGAAATATTTTACTACGTGAAGGAGAGGAAAAAATGATTTACTTAGAAGATACTTCTATCATAGAAGATATTATTGACTCGTTACAAAAACAATTTGATGAAAAGAAAGAAAAAGTAAATGTAAAAAAGTTATTCACCAATAAAATCTCATCAGACGTTACTCTCTACATTGCGGATCAAAATTTCTTACAAAAAAACGAAATTGATAGCAAATGCAGCTTTATTCTATTTGTCGACGACTCTGTAAAACCTGAAGTTTTTGACCTGTTTCTTCAATATGAAATTATAGGTATATTCAGAAAATCTCGCTTAGAGTTTGAATTCGAAGAAAAAGGTAAACTAGAAAAGTTACTGAAAGAGGAGATAAGGAAATTAAAGAAAAACTATCAAGAAGACAATGATTTTAACGAAATAACTAGAAAAATTCCTTACAAAAATATAAAAAATTGGAAATTCAAATGCTCAGTCAAATCAAAAGAAGAATTGGAAAATTTCTACAAAGAAAAAAAGTATATCAGCATTTTTTTAGATTCCAGCATGAGAGATTTTTACCATAAGTTAAAAGTTATCATTGATGATATAGTTAACTCGATTGAAAAGTATTTTGATTATATAAAGAATGTAATGAATGAAATCAAATATATCGATGATGATTTAAGCAGATTCGATAAATACCTTTTGGAAAATCTGAAAGATACCTACAAATTACCTTCCATTTTAATAGAAGGTGAAACTGGAACAGGAAAATCCTTGATAACAAAAATAATACACGAGGCAGTTTATAAAAGGACTGAAGATGACAGAATAAAATACTATCAATTTTCCTTAGTTAATATGGAACAAAATCTTATCGACTCCGAATTGTTTGGAACAAGAAAAGGAGCTTTCACAGGGGCAATTGACAGGAAAGGTCGATTGATGGAAAATATTTTTGGAATTGTTTTTTTAGACGAAATAGCTGAAATACCGTTTTCTACGCAAGCGAAATTATTATTGTATTTAGATGAATATAAAATCACACCAGAAGGGTATGATAAGGGAGCTATACCTGTACCGACCTTTCTAATGGCTGCGACAAACAAAAACTTACCCAGTGAGATTCAAAAAGGTAATTTTAGAAGTGATTTGTATAATAGGTTCAAATACAAGATTTCTATTCCCTCATTAAAAGAAAGAAAAGAGGACTTAAGATTTCTGATTAGCTTTATACTTCAAAGTCCTTTTATCAATTATGTTGATGACAATCTTAATTACGCAGTTGACAAGATATCGCTTGAAGCCATTGAAAAACTTGAAAATTATTCTTACCCTGGGAATTTTAGAGAGCTTGAGTCAATTCTGAAAGCTGCGGTTAATGACTGCGTTATTAAAAAACAATCAATATTACTACCAGAAAATATAAGAGGAATTTAACAAGGATAAAAAATTTTTTCTCCAACATCTTATCCCTCAAGGAATGGGGAGAGCTCCACCCTATATCGCCAATCACCTTTCCCATTCCCTTATTATTCAGCTTCTTAGCGATCGATATTACTAATTCTGCCGTTTCATCCATTACTTTTTTTGCTTCTTCCCTAATCTTCCCTATCTTAATATCGCCTCTTGTGTAAATTGAATACAGCATGCATGAATTAAATAAACATTAAATCAACCCTCTTTTTTAGCAAAAAAGAGGGATTGCTTCAATATTCCTAACAACTCTCAAATTTCTTTAGGAGAAAGAATTTTATGCTGGTTGTCCTATTCACTTATCTTTGGTTCGGCTTTATAAGTCATTTACGTAGAACATCGTTTGCAAAGCAAACGAGGTCAGGGAAGAGTTTCTAAAGCATTATGAAAAGCGTTTTGCAAAAGGCAGCAAAATTATTCCTTAGAGGTAGGATAGACACCAGCATCACGTAATTGCGTATAAAGCCCAACTAAGTTATTGTTTTTATTCCTTAGAGGTAGGATAGGCACGTAAGAACTAGATTAGCTATTATGAAAAATCTAGGTCTGTTTTTATTCCTTAAAGGTAGGATAGGCACTAAAAATCGAATATTCTATTATTACCATTGGTATCAGTTTTTATTCCTTAAAGGTAGGATAGGCACGTTATGATGTGTGGGAGTGGAAGTTCAAGAGCATAGAAGTTTTTATTCCTTAAAGGTAGGATAGGCACCCATAGGTTCACGATAAAAAGTGTATCATAAAAAATTACATTTGTCAAGCAAAACTTTGAGAAATTGTTAAAAATCGATTTAAATACCTATTGAATAAGCCTTGTGCTTTTTAGCACTTGTCTGTCGATCCCCTGGAGTTTTTACCTTATTGGAGGTCGACAGACATTTTTTTATATCTTTTTCTATTTCAGGTTAAATATATAAATATTAGTTAGTTGGAAGTTAAACTGATTTGCTTATTTTTTTAAAGTGAAGTTATAGGGACCGAAGAATTGTTTATTTACTTCGTAAATGAGGAGATGGAAATTGTTTCTAAAGCATTATGAAAAAAACGTTTTGCACAGAACAGCAAAATTTATTCCTTAAAGGTAAGCTAAGGCACGAACGTCGTTTGCGGGGCAAACGAGGATAAGAAATAGTTTCTAAAGCACTATGAAAGAGCTTTTGCACAAAGCAGCAAAATTATTCCTTAAAGGTAGGATAGATACTTTCGGAAACTATGAAGTAGAAGAAGTTTATCTCAGTTTTTATTCCTTAAAGGTAGGATAGATACTTTCGGAAACTATGAAGTAGAAGAAGTTTATCTCAGTTTTTATTCCTTAAAGGTAGGATAGATACTTATAGTATGTTGTATTTGGGAAATGCGTTCAGTCTTGTTTTTATTCCTTAAAGGTAGGATAGATACAATTAGGAAGCGTTGTATATGCTATGGTTGTTGCTTAGTTTTTATTCCTTAAAGGTAGGATAGATACCCATAAAAGTAACACCAGTAGACAGGGAAGAGATTCCCGGTTTTTATTCCTTAAAGGTAGGATAGATACAAGTGAGGAACTAAATATTATAATCACAGTTTTAAAAAAGTTTTTATTCCTTAGAGGTAGGATAGACACAGAGGGTGACTCAATATTATACAGAGGTAAGTGAGGAGTTTTTATTCCTTAGAGGTAGGATATACACCCGAATAGATCCACTAATTGTAGCTGCTATTATCCAAGTTTTTATTCCTTAGAGGTAGGATAGACACTTAGTTAGGGTCTTCTATGAAGATCCTCAAAAAGCTATGTTTTTATTCCTTAAAGGTAGGATAGACACTGATTTTACTAACTATCTTGGAGCGTGGTTTGGAGTGTTTTTATTCCTTAAAGGTAGGATAGACACCATCTCCTGTGGATGTTGAGGAAACACCTTCTCAACAAAGTTTTTATTCCTTAAAGGTAGGATATACACCCATAGGTTCACGATAAAAAGTGTATCATAAAAAATTACATTTGTCAAGCAAAACTTTGAGAAAATGTTAAAAATCAATTCAAAGACTTATGGAATACTCCTTGTGACTTTTAACACATGTCTGTCGATCCCCCGGGTTTTTTATCCTATCGGAGGTCGACAGACGTTTTTTTATATCTTTTTCTGTTTTAGGTTAAATAGATGAAAGTTAGTTTTTTGGAAGTTAATCTAAGCGGTTTTTTGTTTAACTTGAGGTTGTGCGTCGTTGCGTGGTACGTCGTTTGTGGGGCAAACGAGAGTATGGAAAAAGTTTTTAGAACATTATGAAT